>BEIP01000210.1 GCA_002898955.1 bacterium HR39
CGAGTCCGAAGGGGCACACCCTGCGGCGGTTGGAGAGCAGCGCCGCCTCCATGCGCTCCAGGAAGCGGATCCTGCGCACCGTGCCATTGCCGCCGCGGTGCCGCCCGGCGCCGCCCGAGCCCTCGCGGATGGTGTGGCTCACCACCATCACCGGATAGCGCCACTCCAGCACTTCGGGATCGGTCAGGCGGGAGTTGGTCATGTGGGTGTGGACGGCGTCGGTGCCGTCGAAGTCGGGCCCGGCGCCGCTGCCGCCGCAGATGGTCTCGTAGTACTGGTAGGTGGCGTTGCCGAAGGTGAAGTTGTTCATGGTGCCCTGACAGGCCGCCAGCGCCTTCAGCGCACCCAGCAGGGCGTCGGTGGCCCACTGGGAGGTCTCGACATTGCCGGCGCACACCGCCGCCGGCCAGCGGCAGGCGAGGATGGAGCCCTCCGGGATCACCAGCTCGATGGGCACGAGACAGCCGTCGTTGAGCGGGATGTCCTCGCGCACCAGCGCCCGGAAGACGTAGAGCACCACCGCGCGGGTCACCGCCGCCGGGGCGTTGAAGTTCCAGTCCTGCTGTTCGCTGGTTCCGGTGAAGTCGACCCGCGCCGTGCGGCGCTCCCTGTCCACGTCCACCCTCACCCGGATCACCGGGCCGAGGTCGTGGGCGTATTCGAAGGAACCGCTCTCCAGCCGGTCGATGACCCGCCGCACGCTCTCCTCGGCGTTCTTCTGGACGTGGTGCATGTAGGCCTCGACCACGTCCAGCCCGAAGGTGTCGACCATGGCCAGCAGCTCGTTCGCGCCCTTGCGGCACGCCGCCACCTGGGCCTGGAGGTCGGCCACGTTCTGGCGCGGGTTGCGGGCCGGCCAGGGCCCCGAATTCAGCAGCTCCAGCAGTTCCTTTTCGCGAAAGCGCCCTTCCTCCACCAGCAGGAAGTCGTCGATCAGCACGCCTTCCTCGTCGATGTGCCGCGAATCGGGCGGCATGGACCCGGGGGTGATGCCGCCGATGTCGGCATGGTGTGCCCGCGAGGCGGTGAAGAACAGCAGCCGGCCGTCGCGGCCGAAGACCGGCATGATCACCGTCACGTCGGGAAGATGCGTGCCGCCGTTGTAGGGGTTGTTCAGGCAGTAGGCGTCGCCCGGCTTCATGGTGCCGCCGCGCGAGCGGATCACCGTGCGCACCGATTCGCCCATGGAGCCGAGGTGCACCGGCATGTGGGGCGCGTTGGCGACGAGGAAGCCGTCGCGGTCGAAGATGGCGCAGGAGAAATCGAGCCGCTCCTTGACATTGACCGAGTAGGCGGTGTTCTGCAGTACCATGCCCATCTGCTCGGCGATGTTCATGTAGAGATTGTTGAAGATCTCCAGCATGATGGGGTCGCACTCGGTGCCCACCGCGATTCGCCGCGGCAGCGCCACCGTGCGCTCCATGACCACGTGTTCGCGCGGGGTGATGGCGAGCGACCAGCCCGGCTCCACCACGATGGTGGTGGTGGGATCCACCACGATGGCCGGCCCGTCGATGCGATCCCCCGGGCGCAGATCCGCGCGCACATAGACCGGCGCGTCGAACCAGGCGGGCGTCTGGTGCGGGCCGGTGGTGGTGAAGATGCGGGTGGTGCGCACGGGCCGCAGCGGCTCTTCGGGCGTGCGCGGGACCACCGGCCGCTCCGGCTCCTCGATCTCCTCCATGGCGCCGATACCCTCGACGGTGACCGCCTCGGCCACCAGCTCGCGGCCCTCGACGATGAAGCCGTAGCGACTCCCGTGCTCGGCCTCGAAGGCGGCGCGCATGGTGGCCGCATCACCCGCCGGCACCTCGAGGGGGGTGTCGGTGCCCTTGTAGCGCACGTGTACGCGCGCCTCGGTGCGGATGCGCGAATCGGGGATGTCCTGGGCGCGGAGGTCGGCGCGGACCGCCTCCTCCAGCTCGTGGATGGCCGCGTCCAGCTCGGCCTCGATGCCGGGAACGAGTTCGCGCTCGAGCGCCTTCTGGCGGATGGTGCGCACGTCGGCGAGGCCGATGCCGTAGGCCGAGAGCACCGAGGCGTAGGGGTGGATCATGACCCGGCGGATCCCCAGCAGGTCCGCCACCTGACAGGCGTGCTGGGCGCCGGCGCCGCCGAAGCAGACCAGCGTGTAGCCGGTGACGTCGATGCCGCGCTGGATGGTGATCTTCTTGATGGCGTTCGCCATGTTGTCGTTGGCGATCTGCAGGCAGCCCCAGGCGATCTCCTCGGGGCTGCGGGCGACGCCGGTGGCCGCCTCCACCTCCCGGGCCAGCTCGGTGAACTTCGCGTGCACGATGTCCGCATCGAGCGGCTGGTCGGCGTTCGGGCCGAAGACCTTCGGGAAGAACTCCGGCAGCAGCTTGCCGACCATGAGGTTGGCGTCGGTCACCGCCAGCGGGCCGCCGCGGCGGTAGCAGGCCGGGCCGGGATTGGCGCCGGCGCTCTCGGGTCCGACGCGGAAGCGCGAGCCGTCGAAGGTGATGATGGAGCCGCCGCCCGCGGCCACCGTGTGGATCCTCATCATGGGCGCGCGCAGCCGCACGCCGGCGATCTCGGTCTCGAAGGTGCGCTCGTACTCGCCGGCGTAGTGCGACACGTCGGTGGAGGTGCCGCCCATGTCGAAGCCGATGATGCGCCCGAAACCGGCGAGCCTGGCCGTCTTCACCGCACCCACCACGCCGCCGGCCGGGCCGGAGAGGATGGCGTCCTTGCCGCGGAAGTGCCGGGCGTCCACCAGCCCGCCGTTGCTCTGCATGAACATGAGCCGCACGCCCCCGAGCTGGCGTGCGACCCGGTCCACGTACGCCCTCAGGATGGGCGAGAGATAGGCGTCCACCACGGTGGTGTCGCCGCGGCCGACGATCTTGACGAGCGGGCTCGCCTCGTGGGAGAGGGAGATCTGGGTGAAGCCGATCTCGCGGGCGATCTCGCCCACCCGCCGCTCGTGCTGCGGGAAGCGGTAGGCGTGCATCAGCACGATGGCCACCGCGCGGAAGCCCTCGTCGTAGGCCTTCTGCAGGCGGCGGCGCGTCTCCTCCTCGTCGAGCGGCGTCCACACCCGCCCGTCGGCCATCAGCCGCTCGGGGATCTCGACGACGCGCGCGTACACCAGCTCGGGCAGCTCGATCCTCAGCGCGAAGATGTCGGGCCGGTTCTGGTAGCCGATGCGGAGCTGGTCGCGGAAGCCCTCGGTGATGGCGAGCACGGTGGGCGTGCCCTTGCGCTCGAGCAGCGCGTTGGTGGCCACCGTGGTGCCCATCTTGACCGCCTCGATGGACTCGAGCGGCAGCGGCTCGTCCGGGGCGAGGCCGAGGACGTCGCGGATGCCCTGGATGGCGGCGTCCTCGTACCGCTCCGGGTTCTCCGAGAGCAGCTTGTGGATGCGGATGGAGCCGTCGGGCGCGCGGGCCACCACGTCGGTGAAGGTGCCGCCCCGGTCGATCCAGAACTGCCAGCCGCGCGCCATGGTGCCGCTTCTCCCCGTGACGTCCCGCGTCGCGCGGGCTGTAGCAGAGCCGTGGCGGCCGGTCACCCGCCGGGCGGGACAGGACGCGGTGACCCCGGGGCTCGTGGAGAGGCCGGCGGGGAGAGCGGGCCGGCGGCTCCGACCGGGGGAGGAGCGGGATCCCCGGCCTCGCGTGATTCCGGTCGTGACGGGATCGGCCACTCGACGATCCGCCAGACCGCCGGGACAGAGCAGCCGGCCGGACGGGAGAGGGCAGTCCCCTGGAGTACCCGACCGAGCGGGGAGACGGCGCCGGATCCTGCGGCGTGATCGCGGCCATCGCGGCGTCTCCTCTTCCGGAGCCACGGTCGATCCGCCGGGGCCCACCGATGCACGTCCGGCGGCTCCACCGATGGACGAGGGCACCCCGGTCGACCCCGGCGGGCTCCTCACGGCCGAGCGCGCGCAGCTCCGGGCCGCAGGTCGTGTCGGCGCGTCTACGCTCCGTTGGCATCCCGCTGCCATCCTGCGGACGGAGGAGAAGGTGTGTGCGGAGTCTGCCGCGCCTGAACCTCTTCCACCATGCGCGGATGATAGGGGCAAATCGTCACGAAGTCGTGAACGGGCCGGCTCCCCTCTGCACGTGGGACGTGTGCGTCTGCGGCCCGGGCGTGCGCGCGTCCACACCTGCAGGGACACGGTTCGTCGGGAACCCGCCGCCGAGCCCC
>BEIP01000211.1 GCA_002898955.1 bacterium HR39
GGGATCACCGCTGCTGCCCGAGAACTTCGATTACGTCTACGAGAAGATCAAGCGCGATCTGCATCTCGCCAGCATCTCCGGCGGCACCGACATCGTCGGCTGCTTCGTGCTGGGCAATCCGGCGGGCCCCGTGTGGCGCGGCGAGATCCAGATGCGCGGGCTGGGCATGGCGGTGGAGGTGTTCGACGAAAAGGGCCGGCCGGTGCGCGGGCGGCCCGGGGAGCTGGTGTGCACCAGGCCCTTCCCGTCCATGCCGGTGGGCTTCTGGAACGACCCGGACGGCAGCCGCTACCGAGCCGCCTACTTCGAGCATTTTCCGGGCGTCTGGCGGCACGGCGACTGGGCCGAGATCACCGGGCACGACGGCATCGTCATTTACGGTCGCTCGGACGCCACCCTCAATCCGGGCGGCGTGCGCATCGGCACGGCCGAGATCTACCGCGTGGTGGAGCGCTTTCCCGAGGTGCTCGAAGCGTTGTGCGTCGGCCAGGAGTGGGAGGGTGACCAGCGGGTGATCCTGTTCGTCAAGCTGCGCGAGGGGATCACCCTCGACGATGCCCTGCGCGAACGCATGCGGCGGACGATCCGCGAGGAATGCTCGCCGCGTCACGTGCCGGCGAAGATCGTCCAGGTCCCCGACATCCCGCGCACCATGAACGCCAAGGTGAGCGAGATCGCCGTGCGCGAGGTGATCCACGGCCGGCCGGTGCGCAACGTCGGGGCGCTCGCCAATCCCGAGGCGCTCGAGTACTTCAGGGACCTGCCGGAGCTGAAGAGCTGAGCACGCCGCCCATCCTCCCGCCGGCCGCCGCGGGCGCCGGCCGTCTCGTGCTGCTGCGCAGCCTGCCGGTGGCCGCGGCCGGCCTGCCGGCGGTGCTGGCCGTCGCGCTGTTCGGCGGCACGCGCGGCTTCGTCCTGGCGCTGCCCGTGCTGGCCGGCCTGTCGCTGCTCGCCGGGTGGATCCGGGCGCGGCGCGAGCTGGAGCTGGGTGCCTGGCTGGCCGGGCTCGCCCAGGGCGAGCGGCCGCCGCGCCCCGAGGGCTTCGACGAGTGGATCGACCGGCTGGTGGCGGCGCCGGTGCTGCGGCTCGCCCGCGAGCTGATCCGAAGCCGCCGGCGCCTGTCCGAGCTGCGCGAGGCCCTCTCCCAGATGGTGGAGGGCCTGCCGGATCCGATCCTGTTCGTCGACGCGCATTTCGAGGTGGCCCACGCCAACGCCGCGGCGCGCGCGCGCTTCGCCCCCGATCTGGCCGAGGAGCGGAGGGTGCCGCTCTTTCTGCTCTTCCGCGATCCGGAGCTCCACGCCGCGGTGGAGGAGCTGCTCGCCCGGCGCGGGGTGCGCGAGCTCGACCTCGCCCTGCCCGGCGATCCGGTGCGGCGCTATCATGCGCGCGTGGCCTCGCTGCACCTGCCGGATTCGGGCGAGCGCGGCGTGGTGCTGGTGCTGCGCGAGATCGGCGAACAGCTCGCCATCGAGCGCATGCGCTCCGACTTCGTGGCCAACGCCAGCCACGAGCTGCGCACCCCGATCTCGGCGCTGCTCGCGGCGGTGGAGACGCTGAAGGGGCCGGCACGCGACGATCCGAAGGCGCGCGAGGAGTTCCTGGAGCTCGTCGAGCGCGAGGTGCGGCGCATGGCGCGGCTGGTGGACGACCTGCTGCAGCTCTCGCGCATCGAGGCGAGCGTGCCCGAGCCGCCCACCACGCCCTGCGATCTCGTTCCGCTGGTGGAGCGGGTGATGGCGGAGCTGCGGCCCCAGGCGGAGAAGGCCGGGGTCGAGCCCGTCGTCGACATGCCCGAACCCCTTCCCGAGTTGGTGGCCGATCCGGAGCAGATCCACCAGCTGCTCGCCAATCTCGTGGACAACGCCATCCGTCACGGCGGATCGGGCGGCCGGGTCGAGGTGCGCGTTTCGGTGTTCGACCGGGCCCCGCCCGAGGCCGGTCCGCTCGCCGGACGCCCGGCCGTGGCCCTGTGCGTGCGGGATTGGGGGCCCGGGATCCCGGCCGAGCACATCCCGCGGCTCACCGAGCGCTTCTACCGGGTGGACCGGGCCCGCTCGCGCGCTTCGGGCGGCACGGGACTGGGGCTCGCCATCGTCAAGCACGTGCTGCGCCGCCATCGCGGCCATCTCGCCGTCGACAGCGAGCCGGGCCGCGGCAGCACCTTCTGCGCCTTCCTCCCGCTGGTCCGGCCCGCCGCGGAGGAGCGGCCGGGCGACGGAGGGGCCGGACGGTCGGCATAGGCGGATACGTCGCTGTTGCAGGAGCCTCGCGTGAACGTGCACCGCCGTGGGTTGGGAGCGCGGGGCGCTCCGCGCCATGTTGCCGGGCGTGAACGGAATCCTCGGAGGACACGCCATGCCCGCGGCCAAGCGCATCCTGCTGGTGGACGACGAGGCCGACTTCCGCTCGGAGCTGGCCGCCCAGCTGCGGCTGCACGAGGGCTACGAGGTGGTGGAGGCGGGATCCGGCGCCGAGGCTTTGGAGGCGGTGAGGCGGCACGTGTTCGACGCCATCGTGCTGGACGTGGGCCTGCCCGACCAGGACGGACGCGACCTCTGCCGTCTGCTGCGCAAGCAGGGCATCAAGGCGCCCGTCGTCGTGCTCACCGCCCACACCGGCGATGCCGACACCATCCTCGGCCTCGATTCGGGCGCCAACGACTACGTCACCAAACCGGTGCGCCTCGGCGTGCTGCTCGCGCGCCTGCGCGCCCAGCTGCGCCAGTCCGAGCTCTCGGACGACGCGGTCTTCCAGATCGGGCCCTACCGCTTCCGCCCCGCCGCCAAGATGCTGGAGACGGAGGACGGCCGGCGCATCCACCTCACGGAGAAGGAGACGGCCATCCTCAAATACCTCTACCGGGTGGGCGACCGGCCGGTGCCGCGCGACGTGCTGCTGCGGGAGGTGTGGGGGTACAACCCGAACGTGACGACCCACACCCTCGAGACCCACGTCTACCGCCTGCGCCAGAAGATCGAGCCCGATCCCGAGCGCAACACCCTTCTCGTGACGGAGGCGGGCGGCTATCGTCTGGTGCGCTGAAGGCGCAGGACGGGGGCGGCCGCGCACGCTCGCCCCAGGGAGGCGAGGATGTGCCGCATCTATGCCGGGACGGACCCGCGGGCGTACAGACCGGTGCGCCGGTCGGTCCGCCTCGGCGGCATGGTGACCAGCATCCGGCTGGAAGCGCGCTTCTGGGAGATCCTGGACTCCATCGCCGCCGAGGAGGGCATGAGCACGGCGCGCTTCCTCACGGTGCTGCACGACGAGGTGCTGGAGCTGCGGGGGGAGGTGGAGAACTTCGCCTCGCTGCTGCGGGTGGTCTGCACCACCTGGCTCGCCCGCCGCGCCGGGCTGCCGGGCACGCTGCCCGCCTTGCAGGAGGTCTGATCAGCCTTCGCGGGTGCGGGCGACGATGCCGATCTGGAAGGCGAGCTGCGGCGGCAGCGGGGAGAGCGGCAGCGAGTCGATCCGCTCGATCGCGAACCGCCGCTTCAGACGCCGCACCAGATCCCGCCAGTCGAAGGCGCGCGGGATCGGTGCATCGGGAGGGTTCGCCACGTCCGCGGTGCGGCCGAAAGTGATGGAGAGCACCTCGGCCGGCGTGCAGTCGCGCCAGCGCTGGCCCAGAAGCCGTTTGCCGAGGAAGCGCAGCAGGAACACGATCCCCACGTAGTTCGGCACCACGATCAGCAGCGTGCCGCGCAGATGGCGCCCGAGGAGATCGAGCCAGACCTCGAGCTCGGGCGGATGCAGGTACTGCAGGGTCTCGAGGGAGAGGAACAGGTCGAAGCGCTCGTCGGCGAGATCGACCTCGGCCGCCCGCGCCGCCTCGATCAGCCGGATGCACGGATCGTCGGCGAAGCGGATCCGCGCGCGGTCCAGCCCGCCCTCCCAGTTGGCGTCCACGCCCACGTAACGCTCCGGCGGCACCGCGAAATGGGCGAGGGAACGGCAGTCGAAGCAGCCGAGCTCCAGCACGCGGCGCGGTGGCTCCGGCAGGGCGGCGAGCTGCCGCTCCAGCCACCGGAAGCGCGCGAGATGGATCTCGCGACGCACCGGCACGCCGAACAGGCGTGCATTGTAATCGCGGCTCGACGCCAACGATCCTCCTCCCGTCCCCTTGTCCTGCGGTGGGGGTGCGGTAGCCTATCGCCGGGCGG
>BEIP01000212.1 GCA_002898955.1 bacterium HR39
CGGGCTGGAGTTCGCGCCAGCGGCTCGTCTTCGTTCCCGCCGACCGCAGCGCGCCGGCCACCGACGTGCGGTTCGAGGGCGAGGAGAGCGCGGACGGCCGCCGGTTCCGCTTCCGGCTCGAGTCCTTCGAGGGTCGGGTGCGGCGCGAGCGGGTGGAGGGGGTGGCCGAGCTCCGCCCGCCCGTGGGCGGGATCGCCCGCTTCTCCGGTCCGCCAGGGCTTTTGCTGGAGCTGCCGCCCGACACCGTCTTCCCGGTGCGCCAGCTCGAAGACGTGCTGGGCACGCTCACCCGTGCACCGGCGCTCCTGCACCACCGCATCTTCGACGGCTCCGCCCCCGAGCCGCCGGTGCTGCTCGCGGCCTTCGCGGGCCGCGCCGCGGCTTCCGGCGGGGAGCGACTCTGGCCGCTCGCCATGGCGTGGTTCGACCCCTCGGATCCCGGTTCGACGCCGCTGTTCGAGCTCGAAGCGCGCACCGACGCCGAGGGGATCTTCCGCGAGATCCGCCTCGACTTCGGGGCGCTGGTGCTGGAGGGGCGTGCGGTGCGGATCGAGCGGCTGCCGTCCCCGCGCTGCCCGCGCTGAGGCCCCGTAGTATCATGTTGCTACCCGCGCGGGTGCGGCGGGTGTATCCTCCGCTGTCGACAAGGGAGGCGCACACGGGAGGTCCGTCATGTCGCCCCACCGACTCGCAGCCACCGCCGCCGGTGTGGCCCTGCTCCTCCACGCGGCCGCGCCGTTCGCCCAGGAGCGCGGCACCGAGGGACTGCCGAAGGAGGCCGTGCTGGAGGTGGAGGAGGAGCACACCACCGCGGTGCTGGGACCCGCCAGCCCGCACTGGGTGTACGTGCTCGATCCCGTCTTCCCGCACCTGATCGCCAGCAAGGTCTACGTGGTCGACGGCGATTCGGTGCGGATCATCGGCATGATCAACACCGGCTACGTGCCCAACATCGCCCTCTCGCCCGACGGTAGCCGCATCTACGTGGCCGAGACCTACTATTCGCGCGGCACCCGCGGCGAGCGCACCGACGTGGTCACCTACTTCGACGGCAGCACGCTGGAGGCGACGGGCGAGACGGTGCTGCCGCGCGGACGCTTCCTGGTTGTGCCCAAGAAGCCCGACGCGGCCCTCACCTTCGGCGGACGCTATCTGCTCTCCTTCAACATGGACCCCGCCACCACCGTGAGCGTCGTGGACGTGGTGGAGCAGAAGTACGTGACCGACATCGAGGTGCCCGGCTGCTCGCTGGTGTTCCCCACGGGCGAGCGCAGCTTCTCGATGCTCTGTCCCGACGGCTCCTTCGTCGACGTGGCCTTCGAGCCGGACGGCACCGCCACCATCCGCGACCAGGAGCCCTTCTTCGATTCCGAGGACGATCCGGTCTTCGAGCACGGCGTGGTCAGCGAGAAGGACGGCCGGGCCTTCTTCGTCTCCTACGAGGGCATGGTCTACGAGGCGAAGATCGAGGACGGCCGCATGCGGGTGGCCGCAAGCTGGTCGCTGCTCTCGGACGCCGACCGGGCCGAATCCTGGCGGCCGGGCGGCTGGCAGCTCATGGCCTATCACGCTCCCAGCGACCGGCTGTTCGTGCTGATGCACCGCGGCGGACGCTGGACCCACAAGCACGCCGGCGAGGAGGTGTGGGTGTTCGACGCGAACACCCACGAGCGGCTGCAGCGCATCCCGCTCGAACACCACAGCATCACCATCAGCGTGAGCCAGGACGAGAACCCGCTCCTGTTCGCGCTGAGCGAGGAGGCGTCGCTCACGGTGATCGACCTCGGGAGCGGCGAGGTGAAGGGTGTACTCGAAGGGCTCGGGGACAGCCCCTTCCTCACCTACGTGGTCGGCGAGTGAGCGCGCGGGGAAACGGAGTGAGGACCATGAAGCGGCAGGGACGTTTCGACCGGCTCGTCGAGAACGCGGCCCGGCGCATCGCCCAGAAGACCTCGCGGCGCAGCCTGCTCGCGCGGCTCGGCACGCTGCTCGCGGGCTTAGCGCTGGTGCCGGTGCTGCCGGTGGACCGGCGCGGGGCCATCTCCCGCGCGCGGGCCGAGGAATTCGCGAAGATGGCCCAGACCACCGATCCCACCCAGTGCAACTACTGGCGCTACTGCGCCATCGACGGCTACATGTGCAGCTGCTGTGGCGGCGGGCCGTCCACCTGTCCGCCCGGGACCCATCCCTCGCCCAGCTCCTGGGTGGGCACCTGCATCAATCCCGACGACGGGCAGGCCTATCTCATCGCCTACCGCGACTGCTGCGGCAAGGACTCCTGCGGCCAGTGCGCCTGCCTGTCGCTCGAGGGCGAGATGCCGGTCTACCGGCCGCAGCTCAACAACGACATCGTCTGGTGCTTCGGCGCGCCCAACATGGTCTACCACTGCTCGAGCGCGGCCATCGTCGGGCGGGCCTGAGGAATCCCGCGCGGCGGTTCAGGGAGGCGTGATCGGATAGCGCGGGAGGATGCGGCCGTCCGGTGCGCGGCGGACGAAGGGGAGCTCGACCACCCGCACCGGACGGCGCTACCCTTCCACCTCCGCCTCCGGCCCCGTGCCCGGGGCGTCGTGGGCCGTGTGCACGAGGCCGAGGCCGATGTTGGCCCAAAGGCGCGGCGGGTGCACCGCCGCGCCGATGTGCCCGGCCGGCAGATCCTTGGCGAAGAGCGGGAGGAGCCGGGTGCAAAAGCCGGAAGCGGTCCGCCGCCGATCACGAAGCCCCGCAGCCGCCGGCGCACGCCGCGCGCGGCGATCTCCCGCAGCGCCTCCCTGGCGACGAAGGAGTCCTCCGGGTACGGCCGGTTCGGGGGATCACGAGAGGGATGCCCTGGCATTCCCGCCCGAGCGGCCGGAACGGGCGCCGAGGGCGAGGTCCCGCTCCGCGGAGCACCGCCGCCATCTCCGGCGCGCGGGCTCCGGCGCGGCGGGACGTTCGGCCCGCACGGCTCCACCCCGCAGCCGGGGTGGTGGGGGACGACCTCGACAGCCGCTTCTGCGCAAGCGATATCCGCCCGCGGCGAGCGAGCGGTGGGAGGTGCCATGGATCTCGCCCATCTGCCGGCGGATGCGCCGGTCGTGGTGCTCACGGGAGCCGGGATCTCGGCCGAATCGGGCATCCCCACATTCCGCGACGCGGGCGGGCTGTGGGAGAGGTACCGCATCGAGGACGTGGCCACGCCCGAGGCCTTCGCGCGCAATCCGGAGCTCGTGCAGGAGTTCTACAACGCGCGCCGGCGGGCGCTGCTGGATCCGTAGATCCGCGCCAATCCGGCGCACCACGCGCTCGCGCGCCTCGAGCGGCGCTGGCCGGGTCCGTTCCTGCTGGTCACCCAGAACATCGACGACCTCCACGAGCGGGCCGGCAGCCGGCGGCTTCTGCACATGCACGGCGAGCTCCTGCGGGTGAAGTGCACCGCCTGCGGGCGCTCGCACCCCCGGCGCGAGGACGTGACCCGGGAGAGCGCCTGCCCGGCCTGCGGGCGCACCGGCACGCTGCGGCCCGACGTGGTGTGGTTCGGCGAGGTGCCCTACCACCTGGACGCCATCTACGACGCGCTCACCCGCTGCCGGCTGTTCGTGGCGGTGGGGACCTCGGGGCAGGTCCATCCGGCCGCCGGCTTCGTGGAGGTGGCGAAGGCGAACGGGGCGCTCACCGTCGAGCTCAACCTGGAGCCCTCGGCGGTGAGCTACGCCTTCGACATCCGCCGCTACGGTCCGGCCAGTGAGGTGGTGCCGGCCTTCGTGGACGGGCTGCTGACGCTCTCCGGCGTGGACGCCGGATGAGGCGGCCGCTTTACAGCCCGCCGGTGCTGTGGAACACGGCCGCCATGCGCGTCCACCGCAGGCTCGACCGCCTTCCGCCCGAAGCGCGCGGCTGCGCGGTCGCCATCGGCAATTTCGACGGCGTGCATCTCGGCCACCGCAGCGTGGTGGCCGAGGCGCGGGCGCTCGCGGAGCTCCTGGGCCGCCCGGCGGCAGTGCTCACCTTCGAGCCGCATCCGCGCGAGCTGGTGGATCCGGAGAACGCCCCGCCGCGGCTCTCTCCCTTCGCCCGCAAGGCGCGGCTTCTCCGGGATCTCGGCATCGGGCACCTGTTCGTGCTGCGCTTCTGCCGGCAGGTGATGGAGCTGTCGGCCGAGGCCTTCGTCGAGGAGATCGGAAG
>BEIP01000213.1 GCA_002898955.1 bacterium HR39
AAGTTTCAGCTCTTCCGCGATCTCACTGTGCGACTTCTCTTCGAAATAGGCCTTCGCGAGCACCTCGCGCTGCTCGACAGGAAGCCGTGCGAGACAGTTGGCGAGGGCCTCGGCATCGAGGGCGAGGGCGACTTCCTCATCGGGGCCGGGGTTGGACGACGGACGCTCGGGAAGCTCGTCCAGACCGTAGTCCACGAATTTGCCACGCCGTAAGAGGTCTATGCGGCGGTTGCGCATCACCGTGAACACCGGGGCCGACGCTCCGGCCTTGGTGCGATCGAAGCTCGCCGCCTGCCGCCACACCGTCAGCATCACGTCCTGCACGAGATCCTCGGCGAGGGCCTCGTCGGCTCCCTCGCGCATCGCCACCGCCTTGAGGCGCGGGGCGTAATAGTCGAACAGCAGCGCGAACGCTTCCCGGTCCCGTTCGCGGCCCACGCGCTCGAGGAGATCGGCGAGATCGGCGGCATTTCGGACCGGCGGCGGCTTGCCGGGTGCGGCAGCCATGACGCGGTTCCCGCTTATGGCGATCATCTCGGCTCCCATCCTGCGGGGTCGCGGCCGGGGCGGCAAGACCGGCAGGACGCGACAGTTCGTCCGGCATACGCTGCAGCGGCCCGGACGGATCACCGGAGAAAAAAGCCCGGCCCGCAGGCGGGCCGGGCAATCGTACGTGGAGGAGCGGAGTCACTCGGGAAGGATGACGGAATCAACGACGTGGATCACGCCGTTGCTCGCTTCGACGTCTGCCCGAACCACGGTGGCGCCACCCACCTTCACGCCGTCGGTCGCGTCGATCGCGAGCTTCGTGCCGCCGGCCGTTTCGACCTCGAGCTGCTTACCGGCGATGTCGGCGGACATCACTTTTCCGGAGACGACATGGTGCAGCATGATCCTCTGCAGCTGCTCCTTGTTCTCCGGCTTCAGCAGATTCTCCACGGTACCCGCAGGAAGCTTGCCGAACGCCTCGTCGGTCGGCGCGAACACGGTGAACGGGCCTTCACCCTTCAGCGTCTCGACGAGACCCGCGGCCTGCACCGCGGTCACGAGCGTGTTGAACGAACCGGCCGCCACCGCCGTATCCACGATGTCCTTCATGTGTCCTCCCGCCAGAACCGAACCGGACGACAGGGCGAACGTGACCGCCGTGGCGACACTCAGGATCGTTCGGCGTACCATCTTCGACTCCCCCTGATCACGTTCGCCCCCTCTACGCAGGAGAGAGCCGACCGGATCAGGGAGCGGCGCAAAAAGTCGTCCTCTCCCGCGAGGTTCGATCACGGGTGCGGAACGCGCGATCCGACCGCTTCGGGACGCCCCGCGAGGGGAAGGCGGACGGCAGGATCCGGTGGGCGACGCCGACTCGCTCCCTCGCCATCGCGGGTCCCGCCGTCGGTCGCGCGGAGAGGGGGAGTTCAGGACCGTCCGGACCAGCGGGGCGCCGGCGCGAGCCCGTCGAGGAAATGGGCCGCCTGATCGCGGATCGCCCGACGTTCGGCGGCATCGAAACGGTCGAGGATCCGGTAGAGGGCACCGATGCGCGGATGGTGGTCGAACCGGTCGCGGTGGCGGGCGAGGAAATCCCAGAAGAGGAAGTTGAACGGGCAGGCGTCCTCGCCCGTCCTCTTCCGCGGATCGTGGCGGCAGCCGTCGCAGAAATCGCCCATGCGCCGCAGATAGGCCGCCGAGGCGATGTAGGGCTTGGAGGCGAGCAGGCCGCCGTCGGCGAACTGGCTCATGCCGAGCGTGTTCGGCGCCTCGACCCATTCGAAGGCATCGACGAACACCGAGAGGTACCAGATGTGGACCTCGGCCGGGTCGCAGCCGGCGAGCAGGGCGAAGTTTCCGGTCACCATCAGCCGTTCGACGTGATGGGCATAGGCCTCCCGGCCGATGCGCGTGACGACGTCGGCCAGACAGCGCATGTCCGTCGCGCCCGACCAGTAGAAGGCGGGAAGCGGCCGGTGGTGGCCGAGGGCGTTGCGCTGCGTGTAGGCCGGCATCTCGGTCCAGTAGATGCCGCGGACATATTCGCGCCATCCGAGGATCTGCCGCACGAAGCCCTCGACCGAGGCGAGCGGCGCACGCCCCGCCGCGAAGGCGGCGAGCGCGGCTTCGACGACCTCGCGCGGGTGCAGCAGGCCGACGTTCAGGAGCGGCGAGAGGCGGCTGTGGAACAGCAGCGGCTCGCCCGCCCGCATAGCGTCCTGGAAGCGGCCGAAACCGGGCAGGGCCCGTTCGACGAAATGCCTCAGCGCCCGCAGGGCATCGCCGCGCGTGACCGGATAGTCGAAGCCCTCGACCGTGCCGAACCGGTCGCCGAACCGGCGGCGGACGAGATCGACCACCTCCCGGGTCACGGCATCGGGCTCGACCCGAAACCGTTCGGGCGGGACCACGTCCGGCGGCAGGGGTTCGCGGTTGTCGACGTCGAAGTTCCAGCGGCCGCCGACCGGTTCACCCGCCGCATCGAGCAGGATGCCGTACCGCCTGCGCATCTCCCGGTAGAAGTGCTCCATGCGCGGCTGCCGCCGGCCCGCGAGCCAGCGGCGGAACTCGTCGATCGTGCAGAAGAAGCGGTCGTCCGCGCGGATCTCGACCGGAATTCCGAAACGCTTCTCCCAGGTCCGCACCTCCTCGAGCACCCGCCATTCGCCGGGCCATGTCACGACGATCCTCGCCGGCCGGTGCCGGCGGATTGCCCGCTCCGCTTCGCCACGGAAGCTCCCCTTATTCTCCGGATCGTCGAGACGCACGTAGTCGACCCGGAGTCCTGCGGCCGCGAGCTCCGCCGCGAAATGGCGCATGGCGGCGAACAGGAAGGCGATCTTCCTGGGATGGTGCGGGACCGTTTCGCACTCTTCCCGCACTTCGGTGAGAAGCACCACGTCGCGGGCGGGGTCGAGATCCCGGAGCGCCGAAACGTCGCGCGAGAGCTGGTCGGCGAAGAGGTAGCGGAGCGTGCCGCTCATACTTCGATGTGGGGGACGAAGGCCGGAATCTCCTCCGGTACATAGGTGATGCGCGCCCCGCCGACGACGAATCCGAGGCCCGCGAGCCGCTCACCGGCATAGGCGAGATCGAGGGCGAGATCGCCCGAGACCGTGAACGCCATCAGGCCCGTGGCGCAGCCGGGCGCGTACGGGGCCGCCTCCGACCGCGGCCGACAGACGATCCGGCGCGGATGCCCGCTCATGCTGTCGATCCACACGCTGCTGCGGGTGAACGCGCGGTGCCAGTAGGTGGTGGCGACGGCACCCGGAGGGGCTCGGAACAGGCCTTCGCTGCTCTCGATCGCGAAGCCTGCGGCGTCGCGCGCGCATGTGACCCGAAATCGCCTCCCGTTGTCGTCGGTGCGGCTTTCGAAGCCGGTGAACCGTCCGTTCTTCCAGACTTCACGGTTGTCGTGGGTGTAGCGGTAGAGGGTCAGGAAGCCGAGGCGGACGGCGAGATCGATCTCCACCCGCACCTCCAGCCCTTCCGCCGAAGGATGGAGTGCGATCCGGTGCCGGCCGATGTCGCGGCCCTCGCGCTCCACCCGGAAGAGCCAGCTCCGGCCGGTACAGGCGCCGGCCGGCCGGACCAGCGCCACCCCTCCGAGGCCGACGAGCAGACCACGACGGTTCATCGGCGACCCGGGCGGGGATGCCGCACGGGCGTCGTCGCGCGAACCCCGCGGTTGCACGGCGTGACGCACCAGGCCGCGAGGATCGCGAGCACCATGGCGACATGCAGGACGTCGGTCACGGTTCGGCTCCCGCGATGTCGCCGCCGGGACCGTCCTGGGCCGACGCCGCCGACACCGGCGCCGTCCCGGCCGACGGCCGCGACCCGGGCGCCGGCAGATGCCTCTTCACTTCCCGTGCCGCAAGGACCGCGAGCGCACCGAAGACGACGCCGCCCGCGAAATGCACGGCGACATTGAGCGCCAGCCGCAGGATCATCGCTGCCCTCCCCGTTCGCAGGCCGCGAGCAGCACCAGTGCCGCCGCCGCACCGACCATCACGCCCGCCGTAAAAGCCGCCGTCGCCGTCAAGCCAGCCATCACGTCCGACCTCCCTCGTCGCTTCCTGGCCGCTGCCCCCGAACCGGCACGGAGGATCACCGACCACGAATCCCGGGCAATACCGATCGACCCGCGACCA
>BEIP01000214.1 GCA_002898955.1 bacterium HR39
GCGGAACATCTTCCTACCGCACTGCACAAGTATCTCTCTTGTGCACTGCAGCATGAGGGCGTATATGGAGGGCGGAAGGACGGGGCCGGTGCCCCGTCGGCCGGTGCGAGGAGGTGAGCCATGACCACGGCGAAGGCGGAGAAGGTGGAGGCGAAGGTGCAGGCCCCGGCGTTCCCCAGGGTGGACGTCGAGGCGCTGTTCGCGCTGCAGCGGGCCAATCTGGAGACCCTGTTCCAGGCCCAGAAGCTGGTCTTCGACCTGTTCGAGACCCTGAGCCGCCGCCAGGCGGAGGTGGTGAGGGAGGTGCTGGCGCGGGCCGAGGCCTATGCGAAGGGCTTCGATCCGGCGCGCCAGCCGAAGGCCTATGTGGAGGACGCGCGCGCGGCCGTCGAGAAGGCGATGGCCGAGGTGAAGCAGGCGGTGGAGCTGGGTCTCGAGACCCAGAGGAAGGTGGTGGAGCTGTTGGTGCAGCGCGCCGCCGCCCATCTCGACGAGATGAAGAAGCTCGCCGCCTGAGCGCGCCTCTCCGCGCCGCACCGGAGGCCCCGCGCAGGCGGGGCCTTCGGCTTTTCGCGGGGACGGAAGGCGGAGGCCGCCCGGCCTTTTGCTCCGTCCCTCCGCCGTCCGGCGCGGGCGCCTGCACCCGGGAACCGATCCGACCCTCGGCGCACGGCCGCCGTCCGCGTCGCGATCCTCCCGGAGGGGGCGATCGGCCTCCGCACGCCGCCGGCACGGCCCATCGTCCGGAGGACACACCTCCGGGAGTTCCACCCGGTCCCGATGCTCCCCGAACGGCTTCGCCGGGTCGTCCCCGGAGGGGGTGGAAGGGATTCCGCGCTCCCCGCCATACCGCGCCTCTGTTCCGCGGTGCGGGCCGTGTCAGCGGAACGTCGACGGGAAGTCGCCGCCGGGCCGGATGTGCCGCAGCCTACACGGTTGCCGCGGCGTGGCCGGCGGACGACGCGACCGGAAAGTCCACCCGGCCTTCACGCTTCCGCAACGACTTCCCCGTACTCTCCCCGGATGGTGGGGAAGGTGCCGCGCCGGCAGGTGACCGTCGGCCCTTCCCCACCGTCCGGACGATAGGACGGAGGCGTCGACGGACGGTTGACGCCCGGGCCCGTCGCCGTCCCGCCGACCCCGTCGGGGCCGCGGCGGGCCGGGAGGGCACGCGGGCCGCAACCGCGCGCGGCGTTCACGGTTTCGCAACGACTTCCCCGTATCCTCCGCGGACGGTGGGAAAGGCGCCGCGCCGGCAGAGGACCGCCGGCCCTTCCCCACCGTCCCCCCACGAGAGTCGGGACGTGTCGACGGGGAGTGACCGGAGCAGAGCGCGAGGCTGCCGCCGGGGCCGACCGCGCGCCGTGGAAAGGCCACGGCCCCGAGATGCGGCCCGCGGTCGTGGCAAGCCCCGCCCCGCCTGCCGGGGAGGAGAACGCCGCTTGCGGGTCCGGCCGGACGGGGCCTGTCTCCGTGCGTCGGAACGCATCCACGAGGTGATGGTGATGGGGGATCCGCTCCGCGGCCCTGGCGCGGCCGGCCAATCCCCGACAGGGCCGCACCTGCGCGCCCGGGTCGGATCCGACCGAAGACCGCCACGTCGGGCGCCGCTCCAGGGCACACCTCCGGGCCGGCACCGACGAATCGCAGCCGGACGGTCGCGATGGCGACGCGTGTGCCGCATGTCGGGGCCCGGGCGGGGCATGGACGACCGGGTGGCCGCCGTTCCCGGGGCGCCCGGGCGGCGCACGTCCGGAGCCGCGCGGATCGGGCGGCAATCCTGCGCCTCGGCCCCCGGCTCCGACCGCTGGTCCGGCCCGCCCGGGGAGAGCCGGGCCCGGACAGCCCGTGCAGCACCGACCGTGCACGTCCCCGACCGCGCGGGTCTGCGGCCGCAGCGGCCAAGGCCCCGCCGGTGGCGAAGTCTCCGCGATGCGGGGAGAAGGACGCGGCGCCGTGCCGGCGGCGGATCCCTCAGGTCGCGGAGCCGGGACGGGCCGCCGCGCCGGGGCCGGCGCCGCAGGGCCAGGAGGAGGCGGCGGCCGCATCCGGCCCGTGCCAGGAGAGGCGCTGCGGATCGAGGCCGAGCCGGGCGATCTCGGCCTCGGTGAGCGCCAGCAGCAGCCGGCCGGCTGCGCGCAGGAACGGATCCTCGCACATCTCCTCGAGCCGCGCGCAGAAGGCGGCGATCCAGCGTCCCACGTGATCGTCGAGGAAGGCGCGGTACGCCTCCTCGCACACCGCACGCCCCTCCTCCCCTTCCGCACCGGCTTCGGCGAAGTGGGCGATCTTCTGGGCCAGCACCGAGAGGAACTCGAGCTCGACCACCAGATGATCGGGCTCGAGCGGCGCCCCGATCCGCAGGCCGAAGGCCCTGTAGAAGGCGCCCACATCCGCGAGCTCGGCCGAGCGGCGCGCGGTGCGGTCGAGCTCGTAGGCGGTCTCGCGCGGCGGCACCTCGAGCCCGACCACGAACAGCCGGTTGTGCAGCCCCTGCAGCTCGCCGAGCCGCGCGCCGGCGGCGGCCGCGCGCTCCGGCAGATCCGCGTCCGCCTCCACGCCGAGTGTCCCGGCAACCGCCACCGCCTCGGGAGCCGCCTGCGCCAGCTCCGAAAGCCGGTCCGCGCGCGGATAGGAGAAGGCCCGGGCGAGCCACGCCCACAGGAAGGCGCGCCCGCCCCAGACCTCCCGCGCCGCCTGCGCCGCGGCGCTCACCTGCCGCCCTCCGCCGCGACGTGGAGCGGCGTCCACGCGTAGGCGAGGCTCTTGCGGGCCCCGCGATCACCGCTGCCACCGTCCCACACCGCCACGGTGAAGAAGGTGTCCTTCCCCGGCCCCCAGTCGGGGTTGGAGGTGTTCTCCTCGACGAAGCGCCGGCGGATCACCACCGCCCAGCCGTCGTCGGTGCGCACGCCGCGCCCCTCCGCCCGCTGGACGTCCTTCCAGGTGGAGGTCCCGAAACCCTCGGCCACCACCTCGCGCACCGGCGTGGGCAGCGTGTTCTTGCGGTAGAGCTTCTCGCCGCCGATGTAGGCGAGCGCGTACTGGTTGCGCCAGTCTTCCGGATAGCGGTAGGGCGGTTTGGCGTGCGGATACCAGTCGTAGGCGTAGTTGGGATAGATCTTCGGCAGATCGGCGTAGCCGTTGTCGATGTTCTCCTGGCGGAAGGCCGCCCAGTGGAGGATCAGCACCCGATCACCGGGCCCACCCATGGTGATCGGCACTTCATCACTGGGCCGATACGGCACCATTACCGCCACCGCGTCCGAGAACTGCGCGATCAGGTGGAAGCGGTCGTCGGTGGGATCGTGCCAGCTCAGCCGGAAGCCGATCTCGGTGCCGTCGGTGAGCGCCTGCACCCGCACCGCCCCCACCGCCGCCTCCTGCGTCATGGGTTCGGTGACGGTCTGGGGCTCGAGCGCGAGCTCCACCGCCGGCGCCTCCTTCCAGGCCGGATCCGCGGGATCGAGCGGGATCCCTTCCGCCCGGTAGACCGCCGTGAGCCCCTCCTGCGCCGCGGCCAGCGCCGGCAGCATCGACAGCGCCAGCACCGCCGCCATGGACGTCTTCGCGAGCCGCATGGTCCGGCCCTCCTTCACGGGATGTCCTGACGGACGACGTCGAGCTCGGGATCGTGGTGCGGACGCTGCTGGAAGCGCTCGCGCAGCGGCACCCGCACGATCTCCCGGCCCTCTTCGTCGAAGCCGATCACCTCGTCGCCGGCGACGCGGAAGCTGTGGGAGATCCGCTCGCTGGAGCCGAAGAGGTGCAGAAGCGCCTGCAGTTCGGGCTCCTCGCCCTCGCGCATGCGCCGGTATGTTGCGAGCGCGTGGTCCACGCCCGGCCCGAACATCTGGCGCAGGAACGCCGTCGGCACGTGGATGGGCGGGATGTAGTAGACGTTGGGCTCGAGCCCGGTCTGCGGGTAGAGCGGCAGCGCCACCCGCTTCACGTGCACCAGGAAGTCGATGGGATTGTCGGGCCGGACGGAATCGGGCGGGCTGATGTAGCCCTGCAGGCGGATCCGCCCGATGCAGGTGGTCACGCACTGCGGCTGGTAGCCGGTCTCCAGCCTGGGGAAGCAGCCGATGCAGTTCTGCGAGATGCGCGCCACCGCGTTGAAGATGGCCCTAGATCGGAAG
>BEIP01000215.1 GCA_002898955.1 bacterium HR39
CGGGGATGTACAGATGGGGCTGCACGGCTGGATCGCCCTCGCGCTCGGCGCGCTCGTCACCCTGCTGCTGGGCGGCGGGCTCATGGCTTTGGTGTTCCACAGCGCCCGGCGCGGCTACGACGACCGGGCCGGCCACCTCTGAGGAGCGCCCCGGCGGCGCGCCGTCCGGTTGACAGGTCGGGGGGTGCCGGTATCTCCGCCGCGTGTGTGCCTTTCCCGATCGCGATCCCAGCCGAGCCTTACGGGAACAACGACCATGGCCATCGTCGCCGTCTTCCCCGGCCAGGGCGCGCAGGAACCCGGCATGGGCCGGGCGCTGGCCGAGACCTTCCCCGCCGCCCGCGAGGTCTTCGAGGAGGTGGACGAGGCGCTGGGTGAGAAGCTCTCGCGCCTGATCTTCGAGGGTCCGGCCGGAGAGCTCACCCTCACCCGCAACGCCCAGCCGGCCCTCATGGCCACCGCCCTCGCCGCCGTGCGGGCGGTGGAGTCGCTCCTGGGGGAGCGGCTCTCCGGCTCGCTCGCCTTCGTCGCCGGCCATTCGCTCGGCGAATACTCGGCCCTCGCCGCCGCCGGCGCGCTGGAGGTGGGCGAGGCGGCACGGCTCCTGCGCCTGCGCGGCGAGGCCATGCAGGAGGCGGTGCCGGTGGGCGAGGGCGCCATGGCCGCCATCCTCGGCCTTGGAGTCGAGGTGGTGGAGGAGGTGGCGGCCGTGGCGGCGCAGGGCGAGGTGTGCGAGCTCGCCAACGACAACGCCGACGGCCAGGCGGTGGTCTCGGGGCACCGCACGGCGGTCGAGCGGGCGGTCGCCATCGCGAAGGCGCGCGGGGCGAAGCGGGCGGTGATGCTGGAAGTGAGCGCCCCCTTCCACTGCTCCCTCATGGCCCCGGCCGCCGAACGCCTCGCCGCGGCGCTGGCGGAGGCCGAGCTGCGCGACCCCGCCGTGCCACTCGTGGCCAATGTGACGGCATCTCCGGTGCGCGATGCCGCCGCCATCCGCCGGCTGCTGGTGGAGCAGGTGACGGCGCGGGTGCGCTGGCGCGAGACCATGGCCTTCCTGTGCGAGGCGGGCGTGCGCCATCTCGCCGAATCCGGCGCCGGCCGGGTGCTGGTCGGCCTCGCGCGGCGGGCGCTTCCCGGCGTCGCGCTCCACTCGGTGCGCGATCCCGCCGAGGCGGAGGCGCTCGCCCGTACCCTCGAGACGGTGCTGCAGGAGGCCTGAGCCGTGTTCGACCTCACGGGACTGGTGGCGGCCGTCACCGGCGCATCGGGCGGCATCGGCGGCGCCATCGCCCGCGTGCTGCACGGCGCGGGCGCCCATGTGGTGATCGCCGGACGCCGTCGCGAGGCCCTCGACGCGCTGGCCGCGGAGCTGGGCGGGCGGGTCACGGTGGTGGTGGGCGATGTGGCCGACCCGGCCTTTCCCGAGGAGCTGGTGGGCGCCGCCGAAGCGCTCGGGCGGCTCGACATCCTGGTCAACAACGCCGGGATCACCCGCGACGGCCTCGCCCTGCGCATGAAGGACGAGGACTGGCAGGCGGTGATCGACACCAACCTCACCGCCGCCTTCCGCCTCTCGCGTGCGGCGCTGCGCGGCATGATGCGCCGGCGCTTCGGCCGCATCGTCAACATCGGCTCGGTGGTGGGCACCACCGGCAATCCCGGCCAGGCCAACTACGCCGCCGCCAAGGCGGGACTGGTGGGCCTCACCAGGGCGCTGGCGGCCGAAGTGGCATCGCGCGGCATCACGGTGAACTGCGTGGCCCCCGGCTTCGTCGAGACGGCCATGACCGCGGCCCTCGACGACGCCCAGCGCCGGCGGATCACCGAGCGCATCCCCGCCCAGCGGCTCGGCACGCCGGAGGACGTGGCGTACGCGGTGCTGTATCTGGCGAGCCGCGAGGCCTCCTACGTCACCGGCCACACCCTTCACGTGAATGGCGGTCTCGCCATGGTCTGAGACGGAAGTCGCCCGTGGCCTTCCGCGAGCGCCGTCGCAACGCTGAGGTCCTCGCCGCCCTCGATCTGTGGTCGGGCGCACGGGTGCTCGATGCCGGCTGCGGCACCGGCGCGCTGCTCGGCTGGCTGCTGCGCCGCGGCGCCATGCCGGTGGGGCTCGATCCCGAGCCCGCCAATCTCCTCGCTGCCCGGGAACGTGCACCCGGCGTGCCGCTCGTGGCCGGACGCGGCGAGGCCATGCCCTTCGCCGATCACGCCTTCGACGTGGTGGTGTGGTTCAATGCGCTGCACCACGTGCCGGCGGAACACCTCGACCGCGCACTCGCCGGATCGCTGCGCGTGCTCGCGCCCGAGGGGCACCTGCTGGTGGTGGAGCCGCTGGCCGAAGGGCCGTGGTTCGAGGTGATGCGGCCGCTCGAGGACGAGACCGAAGAGCGGCGTGCGGCCGCCGCGGCCGTCGGGCGGCTGGTGGAGCGTGGCGCGGCATGCCGGATCGCCGCGCTGGAGTGGACCGATCGGGTCCGGGTGCGCGATTTCGCCGCCCTGCGGGCACGGCTGCTGGCCGCGGATCCCGCCCGGGCCACCGTCCTCGGGCGGGTGGAGGCGGAACTCGCCGCCCGCTTCGCCCGGCTGGCGCGGCCCGCGGGCGAGGGCCTCGAGCTCGACCAGCCCATGCGCCTCGACCTCCTCCGGCCGGCCCGGCCTTCGTCACACTCCCGTCACGAAGCCGTCACATGATCGTCGCGGCCGGCAGGCAGGTGAGCGGCGCACGCGATCCTCGTCCGAGGGAGGAGCACCGATGAGGCGACGCGAATGGCTGGCCGGAGCGGCCCTGTGCGCCCTGATGGCCCTGAGCGGCCCTGCGGGGGCGGAGGGGGATCCGAACACGGTCCTGGTGGACGGTTCGTCCACCGTCTATCCCATCACCGAGGCGGTGGGCGAGGAGTTCCAGAAGCGCTACCGCGGCACGTACCGCGTCACGGTGGGCATCTCGGGCACCGGCGGCGGCTTCAAGAAGTTCTGTCGCGGCGAGACGGACGTCAACGGCGCCTCGCGGCCGATCCGCGATCCGGAGCGCGAGGCCTGCGCCGCGAGCGGGATCAGGTACATCGAGCTTCCCGTGGCGATGGATGCGCTCACCGTCGTGGTCCACCCGGACAACGACTGGGTCGAGTGCGTGACGGTCGAGGAACTGAAGATGATCTGGGAGCCGGAGGCCCAGGGAAGGATCGTCCGCTGGAACCAGGTACGCCCCGAGTGGCCCGACCGTCCGCTCAATCTCTACGGAGCCGGCGTGGACTCCGGTACCTACGACTACTTCACCGCGGCGATCGTCGGCAAGGAGCACGCCAGCCGCGGTGACTACACCGCCAGCGAAGACGACAACGTGCTCGTCCAGGGCGTGGCCAACGACGAGAACGCCCTCGGCTTCTTCGGCCTCGCCTATTACGAGGAGAACCGCGACCGCCTGAAGGCGGTGAAGATCAGGAACCCGAACACGGGCGAGTGCGTCGAGGCCAGTGAGGAAAACGCCCGCTCGGGCCGTTACGTGCCGCTCTCGCGCCCGCTATTCCTCTACGTCAATCCCGAGCGGCTCGACACCAAGCCGGCCGTGGCAGCCTTCGTCGACATGCACCTCGATCCCGGGCTCATCGTGGAGCTGGTGGAGGAAGTCGGCTACGTGCCGCTGCCGGAGGAGGCCTACGAGCTGGCCCGGAAGAGGGTGGAGGAGCGCCGCACCGGCACCGCCTTCCACGGTGGCTCGCAGGTGGGCGTCTCCATCGAGGACCTGCTGAAGGCCGAAACGGTCGACTGAACCGGGGACGGGAGCGGGCGATCCCCGCTCCCGCCGGTGCCGGGAGGCGGTGCATGCGCAGCGGTCCGGCCGACGTCACGGCGGAGATCGGCGGGCGGTTCGTGCCCTCGCCGCGCTTTCTCGCACGCCGGCGTCTCGTGGCGGCGACGATGCACGGTCTGCTGTTCTTCGCCGGCATCGTCTCCATTTTCGTCACGCTCGGCATCGTCTGGACGCTGGTGAGCGAGTCCCTGCCGTTCTTCCGGCACGTCGACCTCGTGACCTTCCTCACCGACACGGAGTGGACGCCCCTCTTCGCGCTCCTGCGCTACGCCATCCTGCCGCTTTTGGTGCCGACGCTGATCACCTCGGTCATCGCGC
>BEIP01000216.1 GCA_002898955.1 bacterium HR39
CCGCGAGCAGGTGGTGGACGCCCGTTCGCCGGGACGCTTTTCGGGCAGCGAGCCGGAGCCGCGGCCGGGCCTGCGCGGCGGCCACATCCCGGGCAGCCTCAACGTCTTCTACAAGTGGCTGATCCGCGAGGACCACACCCTGGCGCCGCCGCACGTGATCCGCGACGTCTTCGAGCGTGCCGGGGTGGACGTCGGGAAGCCGATCGTCACGAGCTGCGGATCGGGCGTCTCGGCCTGCGTGCTCAATCTCGCCCTCTACCGCGTCGGGATCCGCGACGCCGCCCTCTACGACGGATCCTGGGTGGAATGGGCCTCGCAGCCGGACACCCCGGTGGAGACCCTGTGACCGGCCCGGCCGGCTGCGCCGGCGGGGCGGAGGTGCGGGCGTGACCGAGCGCGACCTTCCCGCGCGCCTGATCGAACTGGTGGCGGAGCTCGTGCGCGAGCTGCGCCCGGCCGCGCGCGGGATCGAGGTGCGCCCCGAAAGCCGCCTCGAGGAGGACCTCGGCATCGACAGCCTCGGGCGGGTCGAGCTCGCCCACCGGCTGGAACACGCCTTCGAGGTGCGGCTCGATGCCGAGCGCATCACCGCGGCCGAGACGGTGGCGGATCTGCTGGAGGCGGTCACGGCCGCCGCGGGCCGGCCGGTGGAGACGGCGGCGCTCTCCGCCGTCGCCCAGGCGGCCGGGGATGTGGCCCTGCCCCACGGCGCGAAGACGCTCTTCGAGGTCCTCGCCTTCCACGCCGCCCGCCATCCCGAACGCGTGCACTGCCATCTGCTCGACATCGCCGGCCTCGCACGGCCCATTGCTTATGGGCGGCTGGAGCGGGAAGCCGCACGCATCTCCGCCGGCCTCGCCCGCCACGGCGTCGGGCCTGGTGACCGCGTGGTGGTGATGATGCCCACCTCGCTCGCTTTCCTAGCGAGCTTCTTCGCCGTGCTGCGGCTGGGGGCCGTGGTGGCGCCCGTCTATCCGCCCGCACGCCCCCGCCAGATCGAGGAGCACCTGCGGCGGCTGCGGCGCATCCTCGAAAACGCCGAACCCAGGGCGCTGCTGGTCACCCCGGAATTCGCCGAGGCCGGACGGCTGGCGGGGCTGCCGGTTCCCGGCCTGCGCGTTGTGGTGGTGGACGAGGCCTTCGGGGCGGGGCTGCCGGAGCCTCCGCCACACGCCGGCACGGCCGAGGAGCTGGCGCTGTTGCAGTACACCTCGGGCAGCACCGGCGATCCCAAGGGCGTGATGCTCACCCACGCCAATCTGCTGGCCAACATCCGCGCCATCGGCCGGGCGCTCGATGCCTCGCCGGCGGACGTGTGCGTGAGCTGGCTTCCGCTCTACCACGACATGGGGCTGATCGGTGCGTGGCTGGGCAGCCTGTGGCACGCCGCCACGCTGGTGCTGATGCCGCCCCAGCGCTTCCTCGCCCGTCCGGCCGAGTGGATCCTCGCCATGAGCCGGGCGCGCGCCACCGTCTCCGCCGCCCCGAACTTCGCCTGGGAGCTCGCGATCGAGCGGGTGCCGGAGCGGGCACTGGAGGGGGTGGACCTCTCCTCGCTCCGTGCGCTGGCGAACGGCGCCGAGCCGGTGCGCCCCGAGACGCTGCGCCGCTTCATCGCCAAGTACGCGCCCTACGGGCTGAAGCCCGAGGCGGTGATGCCGGTCTACGGCCTCGCCGAGAACGCCGTGGCCCTGTGCTTTCCCCCGCTCGGACGGGGGCCGCGCTTCGACCGCATCCGCCGCGAGCCCTTCCAGCGCAGCGGGCGCGCCGAGCCGGCCGGCCCCGGGGAGAGCGACGTGCTGGAGTTCGTCTCCTGCGGCCGGCCGGTCCCGGGTCACGACGTGCGCGTCGTCGACGGCGCCGGGGTGGAGCTGCCCGAGCGCACCGAAGGACGCATCCAGTTCCGCGGCCCCTCCGCCACCGCCGGCTACTTCCGCCATCCCGGGGCCACGCGCCGCCTGTTCCACCGCGGCTGGCTCGATTCGGGCGATCTCGGCTATCTCGCGGACGGCGAGCTCTTCGTCACCGGCCGGGTCAAGGACCTGATCCTGCGCGCCGGGCGCAACATCCACGCCGAGGACGTGGAGCGGGCGGTGGACGGCATCGACGGCGTGCGCAAGGGCTGCGTGGCGGCCGTCGGCGTGCCGGGACCGGAGGGCACCGAGCGCCTCGTGGTGCTGGCCGAGACCCGCATCACCGACCCGCAGGCCCGAGACGGGCTCGTGCGCCGCATCGAGCGGGCGGTGGCGGAGGCCATCGGCGAGCCGCCCGATTCCGTCGTGCCGCTGCCACCGCACAGCCTGCCCAGGACCTCCTCGGGCAAGATCCGCCGCGGGGCCGCGAAGCAGCTGCTCCTCGAAGGCCGCCTCGGCCAAGCGGTGTCCGCCGCGCCGGCCGTCCAGCGCCTGCACCTGATCGCCTCGGGGCTGGCGGGGCGCATCCGTCGGCTCGCAGCGGGCGTTCCGCGCCTGCTTTCGACCCTGCGCTTCTGGAGCGCCATCGCCCTCGCCGCGCCGGTCTTCTATGCCGCCGGCCTCTTGGTGCGCGATCCGCTCCGCCAGCACCGGCCGCTCGCGCGCATCGCCCGCATCGGCCTGCGCCTTGCCGGCGTGCGCATCGCCCGCGAGGGACGGCTGCCCGCGGGGCCGGCCTTGGTGGTGGCCAATCATGCCAGCTACGTGGACGGCGCGGTGCTGATCGCGGCCCTCGACCGGCCCCTCGCCTTCGTCGCCAAGGCGGAGCTGGAGGGTCATCCCCTGGCGGGGCCGTTCCTGCGGGCGCTCGGGTGCATCTTCGTCGCGCGCGGGCGCACCGCCCGGCTTCCGGCCGAGAGCCTGCGGCGGGCGCTGGAATCGGGCCGCGTGCCGGTGGTGTTTCCGGAAGGCACCTTCGTGCGCGAGCCGGGCCTCCTCCCCTTCCGGCTCGGCGGCTTCCTCGCCGCCGCCCAGCTCGGCGTGCCGGTGGTGCCGGTGGCCCTCGTGGGGACCCGCGCGGTGCTGCGCGACGAGGCGTGGCTCGCGGCCCGGCCGGGGCCGGTGCGGGTGGAGGTGGGCCCGCCGATCCTCCCGGCCGGGACCGGCTTCGAGGAGGCGCGGCGGCTGTCCGCCGAGGCGCGCGCCTTCATCCTGGAGCGGCTGGGCGAGCCCGATCTCGACCACGTGGTGGTGCTGGGGCCCGGCCGCATCGCCGCCTGATGCGACTTCAGCCGAAGATGGCCGGGCCCATGAGCAGATCCGGGAGCCAGGTGGCGAGCCCCGGGAACAGCGCCAGCAGCACGATCGCGAAGACCATGATGAGCACGTAGGGCAGCGCCCCGCGCAGCACCTCCTGGAGCGGCACGTCGGGTGCGATGCCGTTGATCACGTAGAGATTGAGCCCGACCGGCGGCGTGATCAGCCCGATCTCCATGTTGATGGTGAGCACCACCGCGAACCAGTAGGGATCGAAGCCGGCCTCGGTGATGATCGGCTGCAGGATCGGCACCGTCATGACGATCACCGCCACCGGCGGCAGGAAGAAGCCTGCCACCAGCAGGAAGACGTTGACGATGGCGAGCAGCACCCAGCGATTGACATCCAGGCCGGCGATCCACTCGGCGATGCTCTGGGTGATGTACAGGTAGGACAGCATGTAGGAGAAGAGCCCGGACATGCCGATGATCAGCAGGATCATCACCGACTCCCTGGTGGAGTCGGAGAGGATCCGCCAGAGCCGACGGGGATCCCGCAAACGGTAGACCAGCACCACCAGCAGGACGCAGAGGGCGGCGCCGACGCCGGCCGCCTCGGACGGGGTCGCCACTCCGCCATACAGCACGTAGAGGATCCCCACCACCACCGCGAGGAAGGGCAGGACCCGCGGCAGCACCTCCACCTTCTCCCGCCAGGTGTAGGGGGTGGCCCGCTCGCGGAAGGTCCAGCCGCGCCGCCAGCAGGCGAACAGCGTCCAGGCGGCGAACATGGCGGCCAGCAGGATCCCCGGTACCACGCCGGCCAGGAACAGCCGGCCGATGGAGGTCTCGGTGGCGATGCCGTAGACGATCATGGTCACGCTCGGCGGGATCAGGATGCCGAGGGTGCCGCCGGCGGCGATCACGCCGGTGGCGAGGTCGGCCGGCACGCCGCGCTG
>BEIP01000217.1 GCA_002898955.1 bacterium HR39
GAAGACGAAGAGCGCGGCGAAGACGAGGACGGCGAAGAGGAAATTGGCGAAGGGCCCGGCCGCGACGATGGCCATGCGCTGCCAGACGGACTTGGCCATGAAGGAATCCGGCGGGGCGGCTTCCGCCGCGGGCCCCTCCTCCTCGCCCAGCATCTTCACGTAGCCGCCGAGCGGCACCACCGAGAACTTCCAGCGGGTGCCGCGCGGGTCCGTCCAGCCGAACAGTTCCGGCCCGAAGCCGATGGAGAAGACCTCGACCCGCACGCCGTTGCGGCGCGCCACCCAGTAGTGGCCGAACTCGTGCACGAAGACCACCACCGAGAGGATGATCAGGAACGGGACGAGATACTGCAGGATCAGCCCGACGATCTCGATCATGACGCTCCGCTTCCGGCTGCGGCGGCGATGCGCGCGCGGGTGAAGGCGCGGGCCTCGGCGTCCAGCGCGAGCACGCCCTCGATGTCGCGGGGGACCGCGCAGGCGAGCGCGCTCGCCAGGGCCTCCTCCACCAGCCGCGCGATGTCGCGGAAGCCGATGCGGCCTTCCAGGAACGCCGCCACCGCCACCTCGTTGGCCGCGTTCAGCACAGTTGGGGCACCGTCCCCCGCCCGCAAGGCCTCGCGCGCGAGTCGCAGCGCCGGGAAGCGCGCGGGATCGGGCGGCTCGAAGTCGAGGCGCCCCAGCTCCAGGAGGTCCAACCGCCGCACCGAGGTGCACAGCCGCGACGGCCAGGCGAGGGCGTGGGCGATGGGAATGCGCATGTCGGGCGGGCCCATCTGGGCCAGCATGGAGCCGTCGGTGAACAGCGCGATGCCGTGGATCACCGACTGGGGGTGGACCACCACCTCGATCTCGCGCTCGTCGAGCTGGAACAGGTGGTGGGCCTCGATGATCTCGAGGCCCTTGTTCATGAGCGTGGCGGAGTCGACGGTGATCTTCGCCCCCATGCGCCAGCTCGGATGGGCGAGCGCCTGTTCGGGCGTGGCGCGGGCCATCTCCTCGGCGCTCCAGGTGCGGAACGGCCCGCCGGAGGCGGTGAGCACGATGCGCTCGAGGTGCCGCCGGCCGCCGCCGGCCAGCGCCTGGAAGACGGCGTTGTGCTCGGAGTCGACCGGGAGCAGAACGGCGTCGTGGGTCTCCACCTCGCGCACGAACAGCTCGCCGGCCGAGACCAGACACTCCTTGTTGGCGAGCGCCACCAGCGCCCCGCGCCGCACGGCGGCCAGGGTCGGGCGCAGCCCGGCGACGCCAACCACGGCCGCCATCACCAGTTCGGCCGGGCGCGCCGCCGCCTCGACCACCGCCTCCTCGCCGGCCGCCACCTCGATGCCGGTGCCGGCGAGCAGCTCGCGCAGCTCCGCGTAACCGGCGGGATCGGCCAGCGCCACGAAGCGGGGCCGGAAGGTGCGGGCGAGCGCGGCCAGCTCGCGCACACGGCGCCCGCCCGTCAAAGCCTCGACCTCGAAGCGGCCCTTCTGCTCGGCGACCAGATCGAGGGTGGCCCGGCCCACCGAGCCGGTGGCGCCCAGCACGGTGATGCGGCGCGGCCAGTGGGGGCCGCTGCAGGGCTCGCCCGGGATCACGGCCCGTCTCCCTGCCCGCCCAGCCACACCACCAGCCCGAAGGCGGGGGCGGCGAAGAGGAGTCCGTCGAGCCGGTCGAGCACGCCGCCGTGGCCGGGCAGCAGATGGCCGCTGTCCTTGTAGCCGGCGCGGCGCTTGAGCCAGGACTCGAACAGGTCGCCCGCCTGTTCGACGAGCGCGAGGCCCGCGGCGAGCAGGCCCCACAGCACCGCCGCGCCGTCCACGCGGCCGCGGGCGAGGGCCGTCAGCACGCCGCCGGTGACGGCCGCCAGCACCATGCCGCCGAAGAGGCCGGACCAGGTCTTGCCGGGGCTGATGCGCGGCGCGAGCTTCGGCCCGCCGGCCACCCGCCCGACGAAGTAGCCGCCCGTGTCGGTCGCCACCACCACGGCGACGATCCAGAGGGTGAGGAAGGCACCCGCGGGGTGGGCGGTGCGCAGCCACCACAGCACGAGGAGCGGCAGACCGAGGTAGAGGGCTCCCCCCGCCCAGGCGACCGGGCGCCCTCCGGCGAGCCGGCCGGCGAGGGCGAGGGCGGCGCAGGCGGGGGCGAGGGCCCCGAAGCCGGCCGCCGTGCCGAGCACGGCCGCCACGCCCAGCACCGGCAGCAGGGCGGCGGCGAGGCTGCGGAAGAGCAGGAGCTGCAGGCGCGCGCTGCGCTCGCTCAGCCGGGCGTACTCGAAGGCCATGCCGACGGCGGCGGCGGCCAGCAGCAGCAGCCACGCGAGCCCGCCCCAGAGGATGGCTCCGAGGCCCACGGTCGCGAGCACGGTGCCGGTCACCACCCGCCGGCCGAAGTCCGCGTCACCGAAGGCCTCACCCCGCGGCCGCTCCATAACGCCGCTCGCGCCTCGCATATTCGAGCAGGGCCTCGACGAGGTGTTCCTCGTCGAAGTCCGGCCACAGGACCGGCAGGAAGACGAGTTCGGTGTAGGCGAGCTGCCAGAGCAGGAAGTTGCTGATGCGCTGCTCGCCGCTGGTGCGGATCAGCAGATCGGGATCGGGCACGCCCGCGGTGTCGAGGAAGGCGGCGAAGCGCTCCTCGTCGAGGGCGTCCGGCTCGAGCCGGCCGGCCCGCACCGCCTCGACGATCCGCCGGCAGGCGCGCACGATCTCCTGACGCCCGCCGTAGTTGAGGGCGACCAGCACGTCGATGCGGCGGTTGCCCCGCGTGCGCTCCTCCGCCTCCTCGATCATGGCGACGATGTCGGGAGCGAGGCCGGCGCGCTCGCCGATGACGCGGATGCGCACGTCCTTCTCGTGGAGCTGGTCGATCTCGCTCTTGAGATAGTGGCGGAGCAGCTCCATGAGCTGGTCCACCTCCTGCGGCGGCCGCCGCCAGTTCTCGGAGGAGAAGGCGTAGAGGGTGAGGTAACGGATGCCGAGCCGCGCACAGGCCTCGACGGTGCGGCGCACCGCCTCGGCCCCGCGGCGGTGGCCCAGGGCGGGAGGCAGGCCACGGGCGCGCGCCCAGCGGCGGTTGCCGTCCATGATGACGGCCACGTGGCGCGGCAGCCGCGCCGGTTCGGGAAGCACCCTGTCGGGTCGCGCCACCTCGGGCCTCACCGCTCGCCGGTCACACCTGGAGGATGTCCTTCTCCTTCTGCTCCAGCAGCCGGTCGATGGCGGCGATGTGCTCGTCGGTGAGCTTCTGCACCTGATCGGCGAGCCGCCGGTGCTCGTCCTGGGAGATCCCGCCCTCGCGCTCGAGGCGCTTGAGGGTGTCCATGGCGTCGCTCCGGATGTTGCGCACCGCGACGCGCGCCTGCTCGGCGTACCTGTGGGCCACCTTGACCAGCTCGCGGCGGCGCTCCTCGCTGAGCTCGGGCAGCGGCACGCGGATGACGTTGCCCTCGGTCACGGGATTGAGGGCGAGGTCGGACTCGCGGATGGCCTTCTCCACCGCCTTGACCAGCCCCTTGTCCCACACCTGCACCACCAGAAGCCGCGGCTCCGGGGCCGAGACGGTCGCCACCTGGTTGAGCGGCATTTCGGTGCCGTAGGCGTGGACGTGGATGGGCTCCAGCAGGCTGGTGGAGGCGCGGCCGGTGCGCAGGCCGGCGAGCTCGTGGCGGAACACCTCAACCGCCTTGTCCATCCGCTTCCTGATGTCCTTGAGGTCGAACGTCGCGCTCATCCCTCCGCCTCCTCGATGATGGTGCAGGGTGCCTCGCCGCGCAGCACCCGCGGATAGTTGCCCGGTTCGCGCACCGAGAACACGATGATGGGGATGCGGCTCTCCCGCGCAAGGGCGATGGCGGAGGCGTCCATCACCCGCAGGTCCCGCGAGAGCACCTTGAGATAGGTGAGGCGGTCGTAGCGCACCGCATCGGGATGGGTGCGCGGATCGGCGGAATAGACCCCGTCCACCTGGGTGCCCTTGAGGAGCACCTCGCAGTTCATCTCCGCCGCGCGCAGTGCCGCCGCGGTGTCGGTGGTGAAGAAGGGATTGCCGGTGCCCGCGGCGAAGATCACCACCCGCCCCTTCTCCAGATGCCGCAGCGCCCGGCGGCGGATGTAGGGCTCGCACACCGCCG
>BEIP01000218.1 GCA_002898955.1 bacterium HR39
GACGTCGAAGGCATCGGGATTCGCGCTCTGCCGCTTCATCGAGTAGGCGGAGACCAGCGCGCCCACCATCTGCTTGTGGTTGGTGTGGACGAAGACCTTGGGCTTCATGCTCACCTCGCTCCTCTGGCGAAGCCGTGCGCCGTCGCGGCACCCGCCGGCTCGGGACGCCCGGGCCCGCCCCCCGCCGGCACGCCCATGGCCACGTAGCCGAAGGCGGGATCGAGCCGCTCCGCCACATAGGCGTCGATGGTCCGGATCTGTTCGTCGTCGAAGTAGTCGCGCCAGCCGCCCACCTTGGCGCGGCGCACCTTGTAGGAGTCGGGATTGCCCTTCTCGCCCGGCCGCATGCGCGATCCGGCCAGCCAGAACACCCGCCGCTCCTCGAGCTTCCGCATGTTCTCCACGCTGGCGAAGGCGACGCAGTCGGCGAGCTCCTCCTCCGTCGGCCGCTCTCCGGCGAACTCCAGCACCCGGCGCAGCTCGCCCCCGGTATCCCGGCGCATGTCCTCGTAGCGCACCACCAGGTGCTTGCCCACCTTCGGCAGCTCGCGCGCCCAAATGTTGAGGAAGTCCACCACCCGCGGCAGGCCGGCGGGTCCCATGACGAATTCGTAGATGCCCACGTCCTCCAGCGGATAGGCGTTGAGCCGCTTCTTGTGCTCGCGCATGCGGTACTTCCACTGGAAGAACTGCGACACCGCCACGTCGCGCGGATCGCGCACCAGCAGCACCGTGCGGCGGTCGTAGAAGTCGCTGCGATCTTCGAGGTTGCCGGTCCAGTCGCGCAGGTAGTTGTCGTGGGTGAAGAAGATCTTCGGTATGCGGTCGTCGTGGCGGTGGAAGTTGTCGAAACCGAGCATGGCGTGGGCCGGCAGGCCGTAACGGAGCTGGAAATAGCGCGAGAGGAGCACCCGCAGCCAGGTCCGCCCGCTCTTGCCGTAGGAGACCACCACCATGTCGGCGCGGCGCAGGCGCCGGTACTCCTCCCAGCCGCGGTGCAGCCGCTCGATGCGCCGGCGGGTGGCCTCGGGCAGGAAGAAGGTGGCGCGCACCAAGAGCTCGCGCGCGATGCGATCCAGCGGGACGTAGACCAGCGCCATGCTCCGCCTCTCTTCCCCTCCGGGACCGGCCCTCAGCTCCGCTCCTCCGCCCGCGCCGCGACCACGCCGTGCGCCGGCACGCCCGCGAGCCGCCGCAGCTCCGCCGCCGCCCGCTCGAGGTCGGCGTCGCGCACCGGTGCCGGCGGCCGGAACGGTTCGCCGAACATCACCGCGAGCCCGCGTGCGCGAAGGTAGTCCCAGAAGGCGGCGAGGTCACGGGGCGCGCTCACCGGAACCGTTCCGGAGAGGATCCGGCCGAGGGGACGGGCGGGATCGCGCAGGCGGGCGAGCAGGCGGTCGGCGAGGCCGAGGGGATCGCGCCGCAGGGGCAGCGGCCGGATGGCGAGGGGGCGCCCGAGGCGGGCCACCTCCACCATCATGGACACCGAATCCCCGGTGACCACGAAGCGGTCGGCATGGGCCAGCAGGCCGAGATAGGGATTGTCGGGCGCACCAGGACGGAAGCGGTAGACCTGCGCCGCACCGCCGAGGGCCTCCTCCAGCGCCCCCGCCGCCGCTTCGCCGGTGCGGCGGCTGGTGGTCACGTAGAGGGTGCCACCCTCGCGCGCCTTCAGGGTCAGGAGATCGGCGGCCAGTGCGCGCGCCTCGCGCGCGCCGAAGCGGAAGGGGCGGGTGGCGCCGCCCACCAGCACGGCGGTGAGCGGGCGGGGCAGATCGGCCAGATGGGAAAAGCGCCCGCGCGCCTCCTCCACCTTCGCCGGATCGGCCCGCATCAGCGGAAGTTCGAGGCGCACGATGCCGGGCCCTTCCGCCACGCGGTACTGGGGCGGCACCACCATGAGGTCGAAGGGGCCGGGGCGAGGGCGGCCGATCAGCGCGATGCGGGTGCGCCCGCCGCTCCGTTCGCGGATCCACAGCGCCGCCATGGCGCAGCGCCGGCCGATGGTGAGCACCAGATCGGGCCAGGGCGGCTCCAGGGGATCGGAGCGGGCGAGGTCCACATGATGGAGCGACGGACGGCAGCGCGGCTTGCCCAGCACGTACTCGGGCCGCATCAGGATGCGCTTTTCGGCGAAGGGCAGGCCGCTCGCCGCCGCCAGCACCCGCGCCTGGGCGTTGTCGCCCAGCTTGTCGGAGAGCAAAAGCCAGAAGCGCTCCCCGCTCACGGCGCCGCCGCGTCCGCCGTCCTCCCCGCGGCGCGGGGTGCCGGGGCGGGCAGGATGGAGGTGCCGTCGGCCCGCAGGATCTCGCCGTGGCGGGGCAGGGGGCCCGGGCGCAGGATGCGCCACTGCAGCCGCTTCGGATCCTCGCCCGGCATGACGATGCCCTCCGGCACCGGTCGGAAGCCGAAGCGGGCGTAGTAGGCGGGGTCGCCCACGAGGAACACGAGCCGAAAGCCCAGCGCCCGCGCGTGCACCAGCCGGTCGGCCACCAGCATGCGGCCGATGCCGCGGCCCTGCAGCTCCGGCTCCACCGCGAGCGGCCCCAGGAGCAGCGCCGGGATGCCGTCGAGCCGCACCGGCCAGAAGCGCACCGCCGCCACCGGCGTCCCCTCGACGACGCTCACCGCGCACAGTTCGCGCACGGGCGGGATGCCCTCGCGGTAGCGGTAGGAGACCTTGCGCTCGCGGCCGGGGCCGAACACCCGGTCGTAGAGGGCCTCGACCAGCGGTGCGTCTTCGGGCTGCTCGGGGCGGATCTCGTACATGGCGGCCTTCCTGCGACGACGGTGGAGAAGAGAGGACGTGTGCACGCGGCCCCGCCCGGACCGGGCGGGATGTCGGGTCATCGTCGGCGCAGGTGTGCCGGATGTGCCGTCATGGCCGCTCTCATAAGGCGGGGACGGGGGCTGTCAAGGCGCGCTCACGGCCGGCGCACGGGACCCGCCCCCGGCCAGACCCCCGCGGGCCGCGTGCCAGCCCCAGTGCGGATCGTCCATGAAGCCGCGGGCGAGCGCGACGAGATCGGCCCGGCCTTCGGCGACGATGGCCTCCGCCTGGCGCGGCCCGGTGATCAGCCCCACCGCGATCACCGAGATGCCCACCTCGCGGCGGATGCGCTCGGCGAAGGGCACTTGGTAGCCCGGCCGCAGCGGGATCTTCGGGCGCGGATCGAGTCCGCCCGAGGAGACGTCGACGAAATCGCAGCCCCGCTGCTTCAGCGCCTCGGCGAGCGCGAGGCTGTCCTCCACGTCCCAGCCGCCCTCCACCCAGTCGGTGGCGGAGATCCGCACCCCAAGCGGCCGCTCTTCCGGCCACACCTCCCGCACCGCCTCGAACACTTGGAGCGGCCAGCGCATGCGCCCGCGGAGATCGCCGCCGTAGGTGTCGGTGCGGCGGTTGGAGAGCGGCGAGAGGAACTGGTGCAGCAGATAGCCGTGGGCCATGTGGATCTCGAGCAGGTCGAAGCCGAGATCGCGCGCCCGCTCCGCCGCGCGCACGAAGGCGGTCTTGGTGCGGGCGAGGTCCTCCGCGTCCATCGCCTTCGGCACCGGCCAGCCCTCGTCGTAGGGGATCGGCGAGGGGGCGAGGGTGGTCCAGGCGCCCTCTTCCGGCTTCAGCGGTGCGCCGCCGTCGCGGGGACGGTGGGCCGAGCCCTTGCGGCCCGCGTGGCCGAGCTGGATCGCCAGCTTCGCCGTGCCGTAGCGGCGGCAGAACCGCACCACCCGCTCGAGCGCCGCCATGCAGGCGTCGTCGTAGAGGCCGAGGCAGTGGCGGCTGATGCGCCCCTCGCGCGTGACCGCCGTCGCCTCGACGAACATCAGCCCCGCCCCGCCCATGGAGAGCTGGCCGTAGTGGACGAGGTGCCAGGCGACCGCCCGCCCGTCCTCGGCCTCGTACTGGCACATGGGTGAGACGACGATCCGGTTGGCGAGCTCCAGCTTGCGAAGACGCAGGGGCGAGAACAGCACGCTCACCGGCATTCCTCCTCCCTCTTCGAGCGCAGAAGGAGCAGGCCGCTCGCCGCGACCAGCCCCGCGCCCGCCAGCGTCCAGAGATCGGGCAGATCGCCGAAGACGAACCAGCCGAAGGC
>BEIP01000219.1 GCA_002898955.1 bacterium HR39
GTGGCTCTGCTTACCAACAAGAAGGAGGTGAAGCGCCGCCACGGTCCGTGAGGGCTCAGCGCCGCAGCTCCGGCGGCGGCTCGAACCATTGCTCGAGCTCCCGCCAGCCCTGGCCGCGCAGCGCCGCGGCGATCTCGCCGCGCTCGCCGACGGAGAGGATCGTCTCGCCGTCGGGCGAGCGCATCCAGCGGCCCCAGTAACTCTCGATGTCGGCCTTCCACACCTCGCCCGTCTCCGGATCGCGCACGAACGCCTGCTCGCCGAGGAGGTTGGCCCACGCGGTGTTGCTGGCCGAAAGGTCTTCGCGGTAGCCCTGCAGCATCGCCAGCACCTGCCGGGTCTGTTCGGCGCTGAGCCGGCCGGCGCGGGCCAGTGCCGTGAGGGTCCCCTCCGGGTGGGTCTCGAGGCTCGCCGCGATGCCGGCGAGCAGGGCGAGGTCCTCGGCGCTCCGCTCGCGCCGGAACTGCATGGTGAACACGTCGACGGAGGCGTTGGCGATGTAGGAACCCACGAGGCCGCCCCGCACGCCGCCCACGTAGAAGACCTGCGCATCCGAGACCCGCACGAACGGTCCACTGTGCCCGCGCACGCGGATCCGGTAGGGCTTGGCGCTGCCGCTGACGCCCATGACGGCATGCCCCGTCTCCACCTCCCGGGCGAGCCGGGCGGCCTGCTCCCGTTCGGCCTCGGACAGCGGCAGCTCGCGGACCTCCTCCACCGTCCACTCGCGGCCGCTGCGCAGCCGCCAGTGCTCGGCGACCAGCGCGGCGACGGTCCGCGGCTCCTCGGGGGCGACGACGGTCGGCAGCTGCTGCGCCATGCCGTCGTATGCCACGAGACTGTTTCCGGATGTCCCGAACGGCCCCTGCAGCAGCGAGACCGCGACGTAGATCTCTCCCTTCTCCAGGACCACCTCCCCGTCGCCGGCGACGAAGACGGGCACCTGGGCCGATCCGCCACCACTCGTGATCACCGCGCCCCGGAAGCCGAACCCCTGCGGAACGTCGAGGGAGAGCACCGGCGGTCCCTCGGTGTCGTAGAGCACCTCGCGCCGCCAGGGCGTGCGGACGTCGAGGGGCCGCAGCGACGCGAGGGCACGGATCAGGGTCCGCACGCGTCCGGGGTCGGCGCCCTCCGGCAGGAACAGGCCACCCAGCACCGGGACGTCGTCGGCCGGGACCAGCACGCCGACGAAGGCGTAGGACCGCCCGTAGCCGGGAGGGGGCTGGCCGAGGCCGGCGTTCACGTCCTCCACGGGTACGAGGCCGGAGGGGAAGCGCAGACCGATCGCCACCACCTGCACCACGCCGGCTTCCGGCCGGACGAACAGCCGGCTCCGCCCGGGCAGGACGGCCTGCGCGCGCGCCAGCGCCAGCGCCACCGCCCCGCGCGGATCGCTCCCGGGCCGCCACAGCCCGGGCGGCAGGCCCTGCACCAAGCCGAAGTGCAGCCGGTCGTGCACGAGCAGGCGGCTGCCGTTCACCCTCACGGTCCACCCCTCGCCGGGCGGCTCGAGCAGGACGAGTCCGTGCAGCCGGTCGGCGAAGGGCCCCTGCACCCGGGGGTCGAGCGGATCGACGGCGGCGAGTTGTGGCCGCAGCTCCTCCCAGCGGATGGGTCCCGCCGACGTGCGGACGAACGACGCCGCCGTCCGGCCGAGGGCGTCTTCGGGCGGCGGAGGAGGCGGCGCCGGCGGTGTCCCGCCGACCGGAACCGGCGGGGGCAGGCCGGGCCGGGGGAGAGGCGGTGGGGTCGCTCCCACGGGCGGGGGCGGCGCCACCTCCAGGGGTGACGGCAGGGGCGGCGGCACGACCACGTCGGGGACGGGAGGCGGCGCGGGCGGAATCTCCGCCGGAGCCCGCGCCGCTCCCGCCACGAGCAGGACCGGCAGGCACAGGAGGGCGATGCTGAGCGGAGGCGTCGGGATGCCGGATCGCGCGAGCATGGACGGACCCCTTCGGCAGCGTGGGTCTGACCGCGGGGGCGGCGGCCGTCGGGGCTCAGCCGCGCCCTTCGCGCCACGGGGCGAACCAGCCGAGCCCCGCTTCCGTCTCGCCCCGCGGCCGGTACTCGCAACCCACCCACCCCGTATAGCCGAGCTCGTCGAGCTTCGCAAAGATCCAGCGATAGTCGATCTCGCCGAAGTCGGGCTCGTGGCGGCCGGGCACGTTGGCGATCTGTACGTGGGCCACGAGCGGCAGCGCCTCGGTGAAGCGGCGGGTGAGATCGCCCTGCATCATCTGGCAGTGGTAGAAGTCGAACTGCAGCCGGACGTTGTCGGCGCCCACGCGCTCCAGGATCTCCCGCGCCTGCTCCTGCGTGTTGAGGAAGTAGCCGGGGATGTCGCGGGTGTTGATGGGCTCGACGGTGAGCGTCACGCCGAGGGGCGCCGCCTTCTCCGCCGCCCACTTCAGATTCTCGACGAAGGTGCGGGTGCAGGCCTCCCGGTCCGCTCCCTCCGGCACCACGCCGGCCATCACGTGGATGCGCGGGCAGTCCAGCTCGCGGGCATATTCGAGGGCCCGCCGCAGGGCGGCGCGGAACTCCTCCTCCCGCCCGGGCAGGGCGGCGAGGCCGCGCTCACCCCGATCCCAGTCGCCGGGCGGGGTGTTGAACAGCACGCACTGGAGTGCCGCCTCGTCCAGCATGCGGCGGATGGCCGCCGGCTCGAAGGCGTAGGGGAAGAGGAACTCCACGGCGGTGAAGCCCGCCGCCCGCGCCCGCTCGAAGCGCTCGAGGAAGGGCACCTCGTGGAACATCGTGGTGAGGTTGGCGGCGAAACGGGGCATGGCGGATCTCCCGTGCGCGTCCCTGTCCAGAGAAGCCGAAGGGCGGCGCGTCGTAAAGCGAAGGCCGTCAGGACAGCCGCAGTTCGCCCGTCACCTCGAAGTCGAGGCCGAGGGCGTCGACCCTGACCACGGCACGCACCGGCAGCCGGGCGTCGGGCGCGATGCGCCCGGCGGCGACGGCCTCGCGCACCGCCCGCTCCAGCTCCCTCTGGGCGGTGACGCCGAAGATCTTGAGGAACTTGCGCACGCTCAGGTTCAGGGCTTCCTCGTCGAGCTGCATCCCGTGGTCCTCCGCGGTTCAGCCGACCAACCGGACCGGCAGGTTCACCAGCAGGTTCTGCGGCATCACCCGCAGCCGGCCCGATCCGTCCATGGCGAGGCCGAGATAGACGGGACGTCCGCGCATCTCCCCGATGACGACGGAAGGGTCGCGGAAGTCCAGCCGCATGAGCGCGAGAAGCCGCGAAAGCCGCTCCTCCCCCACCTCGGCGCCGCGGTAGAGGTCGTCGAGCAGCGCGCTGGATTCGGCGTCGAGCCCGATGTGCCAGCGCCAGCGCTCGTCGCGCACCCGCGCGAGCGGCTGGATCTCCACCTCGATGGAGAAGAAGTGGCGCACCCAGCCCTCCAGCACCCGGCAGAAGGCATCGAGCCCCTCTCGGCCGAAGGACAGGTCGAGCACGAAGCCGTAGGAGCCGGTCTCGGCCAGGTAGCGCGCGGCGTTGTGCGGGCGCAGCACCGGCAGGTCGGGGCCGCCGCTGCGGGCGAGCCGGGCCAGCGAAAAGCCGGCGGCCGCGCCCTGCAGCTCGCTGCGCCGTCGCACCGCCTCGACGTCGGCGAGCAGCACCGCCCCGTCCACGATCGCCACCTGCTGGGGCCGGAACAGCAGCTCGGCGGCGCGCAGGCGGAAGGCGTCGGCGTGCGGATCTTCGGCCAGTACCGCACAGGCGACGAGGCGCGCGAGCTCGTCGGCGAAGAGCTGCGGAAGCCGCGGCCCATCCTCGGTGAAGAGCGCGAGATAGGCCTCCTCGACGGTCCCGTGGGCGAGCAGGTGATCGCGGAAGCGCACGAACAGCTCCCAGTTCTCGCGCACGTCGCGATCCCGCAGCCGCAGAAGCGTCACCGGCGTGATCGGCAGGCGCGGATCCCCGCGGAAGGCGGCGTGCAGCGCCCGCTCGGCCGCGCAGCTCTCGGGCACCGGCGCGAGCTCGGGCCGCTCCAGCCAGGAGGCCAGATAGCGGTCGGTGATGCGAAGCCGCCCCTCGGACGTGCGCTCGAGATGCTCGAAGCCGGTGTCCGGC
>BEIP01000220.1 GCA_002898955.1 bacterium HR39
GGTGAGGGCGTGCTGGTCGACGATGCAGTAGATGCACTCGTAGCGGCCCTCGTTCTGCAGCCGCACCCAGTGGCGGATGGCGCCGAGATAGTTGCCGAGATGGATGCCGTGGGTGGGCTGGATGCCGGAGAAGACGCGCTGCATCGCTGCCTCTCTCGTGTCTGGACGGGGCTGCGGGAAGGTACGCAGACGGACGGCCCGCCGGATCCGGCGGGCACCGGCGGCGAAATAGGGGGCCGCGCGGCGCCGGTCGAGGCACCGGGGCGCGCGTCGCGGCCGCCGCGGCCGGGCGGGTTCGCGCGTGCTTGATGGACGCCGCGTGCACATGTACTGTCCGCGCGACGCTCCGGCTCCGGAGGGAGACCGGAGGCTTCCGCTCAGCGTGACGACGTCCAGGAGGGTACAGGAGCTTAATGGCACCCACGCCGCGTGAGGGTTACCGCGTCAACGAGCAGATCGACGCGCGGGAGGTCCGCCTCGTCGACGAGAACGGCCAGATGGTGGGAGTCGTGCCGCTGCGCGAGGCCCTCGGCCGGGCCCGCGAGGCGGGCCTCGACCTGGTGGAGGTGGCGCCCAACGCCACACCGCCGGTCTGCAAGATCATGGACTACGGCAAGTTCAAATATGAACAGCAGAAGAAGGCCGCGGCCGCCCGCAAGAAACAGAAGCAGTCCGAGCTCAAGGAAATCAAGATGAGGCCGACGATCGACGAGGCCGACTTCCAGGTCAAGATGCGCAAGGTCAGGGAGTTCCTCGAGGAGGGGGACAAGGTGAAGATCACCATGCGCTTCCGCGGCCGCGAGGTCACCCACCCGGAGGTGGCCATGAAGGTGATGGAGCGGGTGCGCGAGGACGTGGCCGAGCTCGCCAAGGTCGAGCAGATGCCGCGCCTCGAGGGCCGGCAGATGATCATGGTGCTGGCACCGGCGCGCTGATGGCGGCGAAGACCTCGGTCCACGCCGGTCGGCTGGCGGCGCTGCGCGAAGAGTTGCGCCGGCGGGGGCTCTCCGGCTGGTATCTGCCCCGCACCGACGCCCACGGCAGCGAGTACCTGCCGCCGCACGAGGAGCGGGTGCGCTGGCTCACCGGCTTTTCCGGCTCCTTCGCCGTGGTGGTGGTGCTTGAGGAGCGCGCCGCCGTCTTCACCGACGGCCGCTACGCCCTGCAGGTGCGCGAAGAGGTCGACCCGGAACTGTTCGAGACGCACCTCGTGCACGAGACGCCGCCGGCGAAGTGGCTGGCCGGGGCCATGCCGGAAGGTGGCGTGCTGGGCTTCGACCCCTTCCTGCTCACTCGCGGCGAGGCGGAGCGGCTGGCCAAGGCCCTGCGCCGCCGGCGTGCGGGCGTGCGCCCGAGCGAGCCCGATCCGGTGGTGCTGCTGTGGACGGACCGGCCGCCCGCGCCGCGCGGACCGGTCACCTGGCTCGACGAGCGCCATGCCGGCGAAGCGAGCCTCGAGCGGCGCCGGCGCATTGGTGCGAAGGTGGCCGAGGCCGGAGCCGAGTGGTCGCTGCACACCAGGGCCGACGGGCTGTGCTGGCTGCTGAACGCGCGGGGCGAGGACATCCCCTACAATCCGCTGGTGCTGGGCTTCGGCCTGCTCCACCGCTCGGGGCGGCTCCGCTGGTTCGTGGCCGAACCGCGCACCGGATTGCGCGAGGGCCTGCCGCCGGAGGTGGAGGTGGAGCCCTACGAGGCCATCGGGCCGGCCCTCGAGGAGCTGGGCCGGCAGGGCGCCGCGGTGCTGGCCGATCCGGCGCAGGTGCATCTCGCCTTCCTCGGGCGCCTCGAGCGCTCCGGCGCGCTGGTGGTCGAGGAGAGCGACCCGGTGACGTGTGCCAAGGCCGTCAAGAACCCCGTGGAGATCGAAGGGGCACGGCGGGCGGCGGTGCGCGATGGCCTCGCGGTGGTGCGCTTCCTCCACTGGCTCGAATCCATCCCGCGCGATGGCAGCCTCACCGAACGGGACGTGGCCCGGCGAATCGACGAAGAGCGGGCGAAGGATCCCCTCTTCCGTGGACCGAGCTTTCCCACCATCGCCGGCTTCGGGCCGAACGGGGCCATCGTCCACTACGCCGTGCGCCCCGAGACGGCGCGGCCGATCGCGGGCGACGGCCTGCTGCTGGTGGACTCGGGCGGCCAGTACCTCGATGCCACCACAGACATCACCCGCACGGTGGCGCTGGGGACGCCCACCGACGAGCAGCGCGAGCGCTTCACCCGGGTGCTGGAGGGCCACATCCGCCTCGCCACCCTGCGCTTTCCCCGCGGCACCACCGGCACCCAGATCGACGCTCTTGCGCGCCTTCCCCTGTGGGAGGCGGGGCTCGACTACGAGCACGGCACCGGGCACGGCGTGGGCAGTTTCCTCTGCGTGCACGAGAGCCCGCCGCGGGTCTCCAAGCGCGGCGGCGACGCGTCCCTCGAGCCGGGCATGATCCTCTCCGACGAGCCCGGCTACTATCGCGAGGAGGCCTACGGCATCCGCATCGAGAACCTGCTGCTGGTGGTGGAGGCCGGACGGCCGGAGGGCGGCGAGCGGGACCTGCTCGGCTTCGAGACCCTCACCCTCGCGCCCATCGACCGGCGGCTGGTGGTGCCGGAGCTGCTCTCGCCACCGGCGCGCGCCTGGCTCGACGCCTATCACCGGCGGGTGTTCGAGACCTTGGCCCCGCACCTCGAAGGACCGGTGCGCCGCTGGCTGGAGGCGGCCTGCGCCCCGCTGGGGTCCTGAAGGTCCCCGCTCCCACAGCGGAGACAAAGGGGCGGATCCCGCAGGATCCGCCCCGGTACGCCTCTCCCGACGACGCGGCTCACTCGCCGCCGCCGAGCTGGTGCACGTAGATGGTGACCATCTTGATGGACTCTTCCGGCAGCCGTCCGCCCCAGGCCGGCATGACGCCGTGGCGCGGCCACGTGACCTGGCGGACGATGTCCTCGAACTCGCCGCCGTAGAGCCAGATGGAGTCGGTGAGGTTGGGCGCGCCCACTTCGCGCATGCCCTTCCCGTCCTCGCCGTGGCAGGCGGCGCACTGCTGGGCGAAGACCTCCGCCCCGCGCCCGGCCGCTTCCTCGTCCGTGGCGCGGCCGCTCAGCGAGAGCACGTACTGGGCCACGTCGCGGATCTGGTCGGGCGTCAGGATGCCGTCGGCGCCGAAGGCCGGCATCTGGCTGTCGCGGGTGTCCGGATCCTCGTGGTAGCGGATGCCGTGGGTAAGGGTGTAGAGGATGTCCTCCAGCGTGCCGCCCCACAGCCAGTCGTCGTCGGCCAGCGTCGGATACTGGAGCTGGCCGGCACCGCCGAGGCCGTGGCAGGGCGCGCAGTTGTCCTTGAACACCACCTCACCGCCGCGGGTGGCGAAGGTCAGCAGCTCCGGATCGGCCGCGATGGCCTGTACGTCCATGCTGCGGATGCGGTCCATCCACGTCGCCTGCCGCGCCCGCGCCTCCTCGAGGATCTGCGCCAGCTCGGTGCGCTGGTCGTAACCGAGGATCCCCGGGAAGTAGGAGCGCAGGGTTGGGAAGGAAGGATAGAGGATCCACCAGATCACCGACCAGACGATGGTGGCGTAGAAGACGAACACCCACCATTTCGGCAGCGGATTGTTCAGCTCCTTGATGCCGTCCCATTCGTGGCCGGTGGTCTCGACACCGGTGATCTCGTCTCTTTCGAACTTAGCGGGCATCGCGGTCGTCCTCCTCGAACGGGATGCGCGCGGCGCGCTCCCACTTCTCCCGGTTGCCCGGCCAGTAGGCCCAGGTGACGATGCCGAGGAACAGCACGAAGGCCCAGACCTCCCAGAAGTTGGCGAGGATCCGGTACCAGAGCTCGTCCTGGATCATCGTCGCGCCCTCACTGCTTCAGGTCCTCGGGACGCACGTCGGTGAAGTCGACCATGCGGCCGAGGATCTGCAGATACGCCACCAGCGCGTCCATCTCGGTGAGCCGGTCCGGCTGGCCGTCGAAGTCGCCCACCCACGCCTTCGGATAGCGCTGCAGCAGCTCCTCGTGGTCGGCGTTGGGATCGGCCTGATTCCTCACGTCCTCCACCGCCTTCTCGATCATTTCGTCGGTGTA
>BEIP01000221.1 GCA_002898955.1 bacterium HR39
CTGGGTGGTGAGGTCCTCCGAGGAGAGGAACAGCCCCTCGCGCTGGTGCACGCGTACCCGCACGAGATTGGCGAGGGCGCGGAAGAAGCCCTTGGAGGCCTTCACCGAGACCCCGCGCCAGCCCAGGGCGACGGCGCGGGGGAAGGCGTCGGGGCCGTCGTCCCCCTCGTCGAGCAGCAGCGGCACCCGCCGGGCGAGCTCGTGGACCGGCACGCGGGCGGCAAGCTCGCGCGGCAGCGGCTGTTCGAGATAGAGCACCGCGGCGCGGAGCCGCCGCAGGTGCGGGTCGGTGGCGATCCGGTCGAGCAGCTCCGTCACGGCCGCGGGCTCCGGATACTGCTCGTTGCCGTCGAGGGTCACCCGCCAGTCGACGGATAGCGGATCGAGGATGGCGGCGATCGCGCGAAGGCGGGCGTGGTCACGCTGCGGATCGCCGCACAGCTTGAGCTTGAAGAAACGCGGAGCGTAGACGCGGATCACCTCTTCGAGCGTCACCGGTCGCCCGTCCGCCGGCCGTTTGGAGGCGGCGAGGTCGGCAGCCGTCAGGGGATCGTCCAGTCCCACGGTGTGGCGCAGGGCGATCTGCGCCTGCGGTCTCGCGTCGCCCAGCACGGCGGCCGGATCCACCCCGGGATGCTCGGGCACGAGCCGCCGGTCGATGCCGAACAGCCCCCGGCGCAGTGCGGTGAAGGCGTCCACGCCGGCGGCGCGGCAGGCGGCATCGGCGAGGGCCCGCTCGAGCTGGGCGGTGGCGAAGGCGGCGACCAGCCGCGGCATGCCGCGCCGCTCGGCCCACGCGGCGAGCTCCACCCAGAGTGCGCAGGCGTGGTCGAAGACGGTGGCCGCTTCGTCACGCTCGCGGGCCACTGCCGCCGCCCGAGCGAGCGCTTCGCTCAGCTCGGCGACGGTCTCCGCCGGCGACAGGCCGGGGCGCTTGTCGAACCATTTGGGTGCGAGCAGGTCCGCGGCGGCGCCGGATGCCGGTCCGTGCGGGCCTTCCACTTCGACGAAGGTGAAGGCCTGACGGGCCCGGTCGATGGTGACGGCGCCGAAGTGGAAGGGGATGCGGAAGCGCACCGGTCGGGTGCCGAGCCGGACTCCGCGGATGCGCAGGAGCGGCGCGTTCACGACAGCATCTCCGAGAGGCCGCGCAGATAGCCGGCGGCGAAGGCGGCGGCGCCGGGACCGTCGGGCCGGTAGGTGAAGGGTTCGATCCCCAGGTCGCCCGCATAGTCGAGCTCGCGCAGCACGGCCAGCACCGGGCCGAACCGGTCCTCGCCCTGGCCCGGCGCGAGGCCGCTGCGGTCGTTGAGGTGCACGTGGGCGACGAGCCCGGTGGGCAGCCACCGCCGCAGCAGCTCCGGCACCGGCTCGGCCTCGGCGAGGGCGGCGGCGCGGCAGTCGACCATGGTGCGCAGCGCCGGCGAGCCGATCGCGTGCACGATTTCCGCGGCCTCGGCCACGGTGTTGACGAAGTCGGTCTCCACCGGCGCGAGCGGTTCGAGGCAGACGATCACGCCGGCCTCCTCGGCCCCGGCGGCCGTCTCGGCGAGGAGCTCCATCGCCCGGGCCCGCCCCTCCGCCTCGCGGCGGGGCTCCAGCCGGCGCTGGGCGGGGGAGCCGAGCACCAGATAGCGGCCGCCGAGATCCGCACAGAGCTGGACGAGGCCGCTCAGCACCTCGCGGGTCTTCGCGCGCACCTGCGGATCGGGGGTGGTGAGCGAGAGGCCCGGCGGGGTCAGCAGCAGCCAGTGGAGGCCGGAGACGGCGATGCCGGCCCCCTGTGCGCTGCGGCGCAGCGCGGCGACTTCGCCGGGCGGGAGGCGGTGCGGTTCGGTGGCGAGGGTGAAGGGGGCGACCTCGAGCGCGTCGTAGCCGAGTTCGGCGGCGAAGGTGCACTGGCGCGCGAAGTCGAACGGGCGCAGCACCTCGTTGCACAGGCACAGGCGCATCAGCGTACCTCCTTGCGGACGGCGCGCAGCGCCGCTCCGCCGAGCCGTCCGGCAAGCCGTGCGAGGCCACGTCGCACCCACGGCAGGCCGGCCAGCAGGGTGAGGATGGTGAGTGCGGCGAGGAGCGCACTGATCGGACGGGTGAAGAAGGGTTCGATCGATCCGGCACCGAGCACCATGGCGCGGCGGAAGTTCTTGTCGAGGATGTCGCCGAGCACCAACCCCAGCACCAGCGGCGCCATGGGAAAACGCATCTCACGCAGCACGAAGCCGAGGATTCCGAAACCCACCATGGTCCAGATGTCGAACAGGCGCTCCGCGATGGCAAAGGAGCCGATGGTGCAGAGCACGAAGACCACCGGCACCAGATATTCGCGCGGCACCGCCAGCACGAAGAGCAGCGGTCGGATGAGCAGCAGGCCGAGGACCAGCATGGCACAGGTGGCGAGCAGGATCATGGCCACCACCTGCTCGATGAAGCCGGGGAACTCGACGGTGATCAGCGGTCCCGGGCGCAGGCCGTGGACATACATGGCGGCGAGCAGGACGGCGGCGGGGGCCGAACCCGGCACCGCGAGGGTCAGCACCGGAACGATGGCGCCCGGCACCGCGGCGTTGTTGCCGGTCTCCGCGGCGAGCAGCCCTTCCACCGAGCCCTTGCCGAACCGCTCGCGTTCGCGACTGGCCCGCCGGGCGGCGGCATAGGAGGCCCAGGCGCCGATGTCCTCGCCCACGCCGGGCAGCACGCCCATGAAGGTCCCGATCAGGCCCGAGCGGAGGATGGTGCGCCAGTACCGGAACACCTCCCGCAGCCGCGGCAGGATGCGCCGCCCGGCGTCACGGACCACCTCGTAGACCGGCTGCTTCACGACCTGCAGGAGTTCCGCGAGACCGAAGGCGCCCACGAGGACCGGCAGCAGCCCGAAACCGCCGGAGATCTCGGTGATGCCGTATGTGAAGCGCTGGTAGCCGTGGATTCCCTCCTGACCGACCATGGCCACGAGCAGGCCGAGCAATCCGGCGAGCCAGCCCTTGAGCGGGTCGTCGAGGGCGGTGAGGCGGCCGCAGACGACGATGCCGAAGACGGCGAGCCAGAAGTACTCCCACGAACCGAAGGCCAGCGCGAAGTCGGCCAGCACGGGGGCGAGGATGGCCAGCATGACCATGCCCACGAGGCTTCCGCAGAAGCTGCCGATCGTGGCGATGGCCATGGCCTCACCAGCCCGGCCGGCACGGGCGAGGGGAAAGCCGTCGAGGCTGGTGGCGGCATTGGCGGGGGTGCCGGGGATGTTGAGGAGGATGGCCGAGCGCGAGCCGCCGTAGATGGCGCCCACGTACATGCAGATGAGCGTGAGAATGGCCTGATCGGGGGGAAACTTGAGGGTGAGGGTGGTGAGCAGGGCCACCCCCAGGGTGGCCGTCAGGCCGGGCAGCATGCCCACGACGATGCCGAGCAGCGTCGACCAGAGGACGTTCCACAGGGTCCACGGCGTGGCGAAGTGCCAGAGGGCCGACAGCAGGGCAGCGAGGCCGTCGGGCATGGCTCAGGGCAGCCGCACGTAGAACAGGTATTCGAAGACGAAGCCGACGCCGAGGGCCGTCGCCGCGGCCAGCGAGACCGCGAACAGCGTCTCCCGCAGGCGCGCCTGCGCGTTCTCCGCCCGCGGCAGGCGGAAGAGCAGCACGAAGGTCAAGACGAAGACGAAGGTGGCGACCCGGAAGGGCACACGGCCCACGAGCCCGATAGCATAGCCCGCCATCAGCAGCAGGGCGAGGAGCACGCGACGGCGCGCCCCGGCATCGAAACCGAGCTCGGCCGCGAGAGTGCGCCCTCTCTCCAGGGCACCCGCGCGCAGCGCCCGAAGGGCGAGCAGCAGGCCGGAGAGCACCATCCCCGCGCCGACCAGGGCGGGCACCACTCCGGGCGCACTCCACGGTTCGACGCCGAACTCGGCGAGGGTGGGCATGCGCCACGACTCCTCCACCGCGGCGAGGCCGAGGGCGGTGAAGGCGGCGCCGGCGACCAGATCGGCGCGGGGTGTCCGGTTCACAGCCGACTCACTCGAGGAAGGCGGGCTTCGGAATGCCGGCCTCGGCCGGGTTCACCTTGGCCTTGCCGGCCTCC
>BEIP01000222.1 GCA_002898955.1 bacterium HR39
AGACGGGCATCCTGGATGCCCACGGGCTGATGCTGGCCTATCTCGGCGATGCCGAGGACGCCGGTGCGGCCCTCGCCCTGCACACGCCGCTCGATTCCGCCGAGGTGGTCGAGGGCGGCTTCCTCTGCCGCTTCGCCGACGCCGAAGGCACGGTGCTGAAGGCGCGGATCCTGGTCAACAGCGCCGGGCTGTGGGCACCGCACCTCGCCCGCCGCATCCGCGGGCTGGATCCGCGCCACGTGCCCACGCCGTACTTCTGCAAGGGCAGCTACTTCGTGCTGCGCGGCCGCTCGCCCTTCTCCCACCTGATCTATCCGGTGCCCGATTCGGCCAGCCTCGGCATCCACGTGACGCTGGATCTGGCCGGGCGCTGCCGCTTCGGGCCCGATGCCGAATGGGTCGAGGAGATCGACTACGACGTGGATCCGGCCCGCGCCGGGCTGTTCCAGCCCGCGATCCGCCGGTACTGGCCGGATCTGCCCGACGGCGCCCTCGAGCCGGGCTATGCCGGCATCCGGCCCAGGATCGTGCCGCCCGGCGCTCCCCCGGCCGACTTCGTGGTGCAGGGGCCGGCGGTGCACGGCATCCCCGGCCTCGTCAACCTGTTCGGCATCGAGAGCCCCGGCCTCACCGCCTCGGCGGCGCTGGCCGAGGTGGTGGCCCGCCGGCTCGGCCTGCCGCCGTCGGAGGAGTTCGCCGATCTCACCGTTCCTCCGGACGGCCCATGAGCTTGGCGCCGAAGGAGGCCTCGCTCGCCACCTCGCCGTCCACCCGTGCCACCGCCTCGTACTTGAACACCCCGAGCTTCGCGCGCACGAGCCGCACCTCGAGCCTGAGCACGTCGCCCGGGCGCACGGGACGGCGGAAGCGCGCCCCGTCGATGCTCATGAAGTAGACCGAGGCGCCCTCGTAGGCGGGTCCGTAGCTGGCGATGGTGAGCACCGCCGCCGTCTGGGCCATGGCCTCGATGGCGAGCACCCCGGGCAGGATGGGATCGCCCGGGAAGTGGCCGAGGAAGAAGGGCTCGCCGATGGTGACGTTCTTGATCCCCACCGCCCGCTCGAAGGCGCTGATCTCCACCACCCGGTCGATCAGCAGGAAGGGATAGCGATGGGGGATCATGCGCATGATCCCCTGCGCGTCGACGTCGGGAAGCGGCGTGCCGCGCTCGACCGGCAGGCCCTCGCTCATGGTGGTCTCTCCCGTCGCGGTGGAACGTCTCAGCGCCCGGCGCCGGAGCCCTGCGGCGGTCCGTCGCCGGATGGCGGTTCGGGCACGCGCACGTCCGGCAGGATGCGGTCCACGCCCTTCAGGACGTCCTCGGTGAGGTCGAGCTCCGGAGCGAAGAGCAGCACCGCGGAGCTGGGCAGCACGAGATTGAAGCCCTTCTCCTCGGCGAGCTCGCTCACCACCCGCACCACGGCGTCGCGCACCCGGGCATAGGCTTCCGCCGCCGCCCGGTCCAGCTCCTGTCGCCGGCTCTGCACCAGCCGCTGCACCCGCGCCGCCTCCTCCTCGAACTGCCGGCGGCGCTCGGCGAAGGCCTCGGGCGAGAGCAGCGGGCGCTGGCGAGTAAGCTCCCGCTCCCGCTCCACGAGGCGCGCCTGCTCCTCGCGCACCTCGCGCTCGAAGGCGGCACGCCGCTCCTCGAGCTGGCGGCGGATGCTCTGCGCCGCCTTCGCCTCGCGCAGCACCCGCTGGTAGTCCACCACCGCCACCACCGCCGGCGGCAGCGGCCCCTGCGCCGCCGCGGGAGCCGCGAGCAGGGTCAGGATGAGGGCGAGCGCCCGCAGGATGCGCGGCACCGTGGGTCCGGTCCTCCCTCAGAAGCGCGTGCCGAAGCTCAGGCGGAAGCGCTCCGTCTCGTCCAGCCGGTCCTTGGCCAGCGCCTGGGCGAAGTCGATGGAGATCGGCCCGAGCGGCGAGAGCCACGACACGCCGACGCCCGCACCGACCCGCAGACTGCCGGTGTCCACCAGCGTCCGTCCGGAGACGTCGATGTCGGTGAGGCTGCCGGCGTCGACGAAGGCGCGCCCGAAGATCCGCAGCTCCTCCGGCAGGCCCAGCGGGAAGCGCACTTCGGCGGTCCCCACGTAGTAGAGATTGCCGCCCAGCGCGTCCCTGGTGTCGGAATCGCGCGGACCCAGCCCGCCGAAGCGGAAGCCCCGCAGGGTGGTCCCGCCGATGAAGAAGCGGTCCGAAAGGTGCACATCCTCGCCGAGGCCGAAGATGTGCCCGCCGCGGGCCTGCAGCGAGATCACCACGTCAGGCACGACGCTGTAGTAGAACGCGGCCGTGCCCTCGTGGCGGATCCAGCGGTTGTCGCCGCCCAGTCCGGCGAGGTCCTGCTCGATCTGCACGAAGAACCCCTCGTTGGGCAGGAAGACGTTGTCGCGGCGATCCCAAGTCAGCGTGTGGCCGATGGCGGAGGTCACCCGCGAACCCTTCTCGCGGCGGATGAACACCGACGCCGTGGGATCGATGTTGGCGATCTCGATGCGCCGCAGGGCGTAGCGCAGGTCGTGGCGCACGAACTCGGTGAGCGGGTACCCGAGCCGCAGCTGGCCGCCCGTGCGCCGCTGGTCGAAGGAGCCCTCGCTCTGGAAGTCGGTCACCACGTGGAAGAGGTCGACGCCCGCCCTGACCTCGTAGCCGAGAAACCAAGGCTCGGTGAAGCTGAAGTCGAAGCGCGTGCTCTTGCCCGAGAGGGTCGTGGACAGGGTCAGACTGCGGCCGGCGCCGAGCAGGTTGCGCTCCGAGAGGCGGACGTCGGCGAGGAAACCTTCGGCGGTGGAGAAGCCGGCGCCGAAGGAGAGCTCGCCGGTCGACTGCTCCTGCACCTCGACGATCACCACCAGCCGGTCGGGCGCGCTGCCCTGGACGGTGCGCACGTCCACCTTCGAGAAGTAGCCGAGATTGCGCACCCGCTGGATGGAGCGGCGCAGCAGCACGGGATTGAAGGGATCGCCCTCGGCGAGGCGGAACTCGCGACGGATCACCCGATCCAGCGTGCGCACGTTGCCGCGGATCTCGATGCGCTCGACGTAGACGCGCGGTCCCTGGCTCACCCGGAAGACGATGTCCGCCACCCCGCGCTCGCGATCCAGCCGCTCCTCGGGTTCCACCCGGGCGAAGGCGTAGCCCAGCTCGCCCAACCGGTCGGTGATGGCCTGGACGGTGGCCTCGATCTCGTCGGCGTTGTAGACCTGCCCCTCGCCCACGCGCACGAGCGCCTGCAGCTCCTTGGGGTCGAGATCGGGGATGTCGGAGACGACCTCGACCCTGCCGATGGTGTACTTCGGTCCCTCGTCGACGGCGAAGGTCAGGTAGAAGCAGCGGCCGTCGGGCGAGAGCTGGGCGTTGACGGAGGTGACCTCGAACTCGGCGTAGCCGTGGGCGCGGTAGTGACGGCGCAGCCGCTCCCTGTCGAGCTCCACCCGATCGGGATCGTAGCGGTCGGACTCGGTGAAGAAGCGGTACCAGGCCGTCTCGCGGGTCTCGATCACCCCGCGCAGGACAGAGTCCGAGAAGGCCCGATTGCCGACGAAGGCGATGCCGCACACGCGGGTGACGGATCCCTCCTGAATGGTGAAGACCACGTCCACCCGGTTCTGGGGCCGCTCGATGACCTCGGGGGTGACCCGCGCCGCGTAGAAGCCCTTGCGCCGGTAGAGTTCGAGGATCCGCTCCACCGCCTCCTGGATGCGGCGGCGGGAGAACACGCTGCGCGGGCGGATGTCGACCTCGGCGGCGAGGTCCTCGTCGGAAACCGCACTGTTGCCCTCGAAGGCCACCTCGTTGACGACGGGGTTCTCCTTCACCCGCACCACGAGGGTGCCGTCGCGCCGGTCGATGCGCACGTCCTCGAACAGGCCGGTGGCGAAGAGATTGCGCAGCGAGCGCTCCAGCCGCTCCGGATCGGCCGGCTCCCCGGGCTTCACCGCGAGATACTGGAGGATGGTGGCATCCTCCACCCGCTGGTTGCCCTCGATCTCGATCCGCTCGATCGCCGGCGCCTGCTGCTGGCCCGCCGCCGGCAGGGCGAAGACCAGCGCCAGCCCGACCACCATCCACCG
>BEIP01000223.1 GCA_002898955.1 bacterium HR39
AATTCCACGCGGTGGCGGACGTGGACACCGGCCCGCTGCCCCGCGGCGGCACCTGGGAACGGCTGGTGACCTGCCTGCGCCTCGCCCGCGACAGCTACGTGATCCAGCTCGATGCCGACACCCTCGCCATCGGCCTCTTGCCCGAGGTGGTGGCGGCGGTGCGCGAGGGGCGCCCCTTCCTGCTGGGCGAGGGTGAGCCGCTGGTGCCCGCGGCCGAGGCGGCGGCACGGGCGCCCGCGGACGGTCATGTGGTGGATGTGGCCCAGCGGGCGCTCGCACGGCTCTCCGGAGCCGAGAGGTTCCTCTACGTGCGCGGCTCCTCGGGCTTCACCGGCTTTCCGGCCGGCACGGACGCCCTCGATCTGGTGGCGTGGTTACATCGGGAGATGGAGAACGTCCTGGGCCCGCGCTGGCGGGCCTGGGGCAGCGAGCAGGTGGCCTCCAACTTCGTGCTGGCCAATCTGCCCGGCGTGGAGCCGCTGCCCTGGCCCGACTACGCCACCTGGCGGCCGGGGATCGACCCGCACGGCCTGCGCTTCGGCCACTTCATCGGCACCTTCCGCTTCCGCCGCCAGATCCTCGCGCGGCTCTCGCGCCGGGTGCTGCGCGAGCTCTACGGCGTGCGCTGATTGGGAGCCGGGCCGCCGGCCGGCAGCAGGCGCAGCATGACGAGCGCGGCGAGGGCCTCGAGGGCGAGGGTGAGGGCCGCGGCGGTGATCCAGTAGGCGTCGGTCGGAAGCCCCGGCATCACGGCTGCGAGCAGCAGCCGCCCCCAGCCGCAGACCGCCCACAGGGCGATCACCACCGGCCACGCCCGCGGCAGAGGCCCGAGCGCCCGCGCGAGCAGCACCGGCACCACGAACAGCGCGAGCGGCCAGGCCGGCATGACCAGACGGTCGACCCAGAATCCCGCGAGCGTGCCGAGCGGCCAGGCGACCGCGCCGGCGAGCGTCGCCGGCAGCAGGGCCGGGTCGGTGATCGCCCCGCGCAGCGGACCGCGGCGGGCCGGCACGAACAGGGCGGCCGCGGCCGCACCGAAGGGCTGGACCGCGAGCAGCACCGTGCGGGCGATCCAGGCCGGCTGCGGCACGCAGAGGCCGAAGCGGGCGACGCCGAGGGGAGCGAGCAGGGACGGGGGCAGTTCGAACCACGGCGCGCGGCAGGAGAGGCGGTCGGTGAACCAGTCGATGCCCAGCCAGTTGACCAGGAAGTTCACCGGCAGCTTGAGGGCGAAATAGAGGAGGGAGGGCATGCCGTGGACGTTGCCGAGGGTGGGCCCGGCGAGATGCGGCCGCAGCAGCAGGGCCGCGACGGCGAGCAGCAGGGCGGCGGCCGGCACCCGCGCCTGCCGCGTGTGCCACCAGGAGGCGAGCGCGATGCAGGCGAGGAAGACGGCCATGGTCTCCCGCACCCAGATGCCGAGTGCGGCGATGGCGAGGGCCGTGACCACGCGGCCGCGGTCGAGGGCGAGCAGGGAGAGGGCCGACAGCGCCAGCGCCTCCATGTCGGGGAGGAAGGTCTGGCCGTAGAGATGGGGGATGCCGGACGAGGCGAGGGGCAGGGCGGCCGCCACCGCGGGTGGCACGCCGCGCTCCACCAGCAGCCGGATCAATGCCCAGGCGAAGGCCCACAGCGCGAGGGCCTTGGATGCCAGGAAGAAGGGCTCCGGCGGCAGGCCGCTCCAGCCGGCCAGGACCTCCGCGAGCTTCGGCACGAGGAAGCGCAGGGCGAAGGGTTCGAGGGCGGGCTCGCCGCGGGCGATCTGCAGGTAGTGCTCCGCGTCGTAGCCCGGCTCGCCGATCCGGGGCCAGGCGAGCACGGTGGCCGCCGCCACCACCAGGGCCGCGACGAGCGGCGGGGGCGGCCGCCGCCCGGCGGTCCCGGGGTGCCGCCCGGGCAGGATGGGGTGGGCGTACATCGCGGCGTCGGGCTCCGGGCGTTCCGTGTTGGCCGGCAGGCGGGCCTACGCAGGGTCGGGCGGCCTCCCGCGCCGCTCCACCGTAGATGGTCGAACCGGCCGCGGCCGGCCGCACCTCCGGCCATGCATAACCGAAAGCGCCGGATGGCCGCAAGGGAGGCCGTCACTCCCACGGACCGCGACGGCGCGGCGGCCGGCGGGCCTCGCGCACCCGGGCCGGCAGGGCGAGGGCGAGGCCGGCGACGAAGCCGCCCACATGCGCCCACCACGCCACGCCCGGGGCCGACGGATCGGCGAGCAGGGCGTTGGCGATCTGCAGCAGGAACCAGACGGCGATCAACAGCCACGCCGGCAGCAGGGTGGTGAAGAGGAAGCCGGCGGGGACCAGCACCAGCACCCGCGCGTTGGGGAACCACACCAGATAGGCGGCGAGCACGCCGGAGATGGCGCCGCTCGCGCCCACCATGGGGATGCGGGAGGCGGGATCGATCGCGACGTGGGCGAGGGCCGCGGCGACGCCGCAGGCGAGGTAGAAGCCGCAAAAGCGCAGGTGACCCAGCCGGTCTTCGACGTTGTTGCCGAAGATCCACAGGTAGAGCATGTTGCCGCCGAGGTGCAGCCAGCCGCCGTGCAGGAACATGTGGGTGAAGAGCGTGAGCTCCGGCGGCAGGACGGCGAGCCGCGGCGACAGCCGCGCGTGGCCGGTCAGGGCGGCGGGCACCAGGCCGAAGGCGTAGACGCCGCGCTCGAAGGCGCGCGGCCCGCCGCCGATCTGCCAGAGGAAGACGAGCACGCACAGCCCGATCAGGCCGATCGTGACGACCGGCCGCCTGCGGGTGGGATTCTCGTCGCGGATGGGGATCACGCGGGACGTCCCGGCCGTATCCGCCGGCGAAGGTAGGGCGGCGGGGCGGCCCTGCCCGCCTCCGTCTTGCGCGGCGCGCGGCCGGCCGCCACAAGGCGTGGCCATGGACGCGGACGGCTCGGTTCGAACGCCCCTGCGCGCCTGGCTCGCCTGGGCCGCGGCCGCCACCTTCTACGCCTACGGCTTCTTCCAGCGGGTGGCGCCGGCGGTGGTGAGCCACGAGCTCGTCGACCTCGCCGGCGACGCCACCCGGCTCGGGGTGCTCGCGGCCGCCTACTTCTATGCCTATGCGGCCGTGCAGGTGCCGGCCGGCATGCTGCTCGACCGCTTCGGCGCCCGCCGGCTGCTGGTCGCGGCCGCCGGCATCGCCACCCTCGGCGGCTTCCTCTTCGCCCTCGCCCCCGCCTTCGCCGCCGCCGTGGCGGGGCGGGCGCTCGTCGGGCTCGGCGTGGGCTGCGCCTATCTCGGCAGCCTCGCCATCGCGGCCCGCACTCTGCCGCCCGGGCGCTTCGGACTGGTGGCCGGCCTCACCCTCGCCATCGGCACCGCCGGCGCCCTCGCCGCCCAGGCCCCGCTCGCGCTGCTGGTGGCGGCTCTGGGCAGCTGGCGGGCGGCGCTGGTGCTGGCGGCGGCGACCGGCGCCCTGGTGACCCTGCTGCCCGCGCTGGCCGTGCCCGCCGACCGCCGGTCCGCCCCCGGGGGCGGGGCGGGCGCCGGCCTGCTCGACGTGATCCGCCGGCCGCCGGTGTGGGCGCTCCTCGTGGTCGCGGGCTGCACCGGGGCGCCGATCCTCGCCTTCGCGGGCCTGTGGGGCGTGCCGTGGCTGCGGGACGCCTATGGGGTCGATGCGGCGCGGGCGGGCCTGTTCACCTCTCTGGTCCTGCTGGCCTGGGGCGTGGGAGGTCCGCTGTGCGGAGCGCTCTCCGACCGCTTCGGCCGTCGCGGCGTACTGGCGGGCGGCGCTCTGGTGGCGGCGGCGAGCTTCGCGAGCCTGCAGGCAGAGCCGCCGCTCGTGCTGCTCCCCGTGCCGCTGGCGCTGCTGGGGCTCTCCGGCGGCGCCATGGTGGCGGCCTACGCCTTCGCCCGCGATCTCGTGCCGCCGCAGCGGGCCGGCGCCGCCATGGGGCTCGTGAACAGCGGTGTCCTGGTGTTCGCCGCGCTCCTGCAGACGCTGATCGGTGCGGTGCTGGACGCGACCCGCACGGGAGAGGTGCTCTCCGGCGACTGGCGGCTCGCCTGGCTCGCGCCCACCGCCTGCCTCC
>BEIP01000224.1 GCA_002898955.1 bacterium HR39
CTCGGGTGATGCCGTTGAGGAAGCAGTCGGGGATCGGGGTGTGGAGCGCCCCGTCGATCACGAGGAAGATGTTGGCGCCGGTGGTCTCGGCCACGTAGCCGCGGTAGTCCAGCATCAGCGCGTCGCCGAAGCCCTTGCGCTCGGCGGCGTGCTTGCTCAGCGTGCAGATCATGTAGAGGCCGGCCGCCTTGGCGTGCACCGGCGCGGTGTCGGGGGCCGGCCGCCGGTAGGCCCCCCAGCAGAGCTTCAGATCCGTGTAGTAGGCCCCCCAGGGCCAGACGGCGATGGCGAGATGGATCTTCGCCTGCCGGGCCGAGACGCCCATCTGCTCGCTGCCCCGCCAGGCGATGGGACGCACATAGCAGTCGGACAGGCCGTTCTTCTCCACCGCGGCGATCGAGGCCTGCTCGATCTCCTCGAGGGTCCAGGGGATCTCGAAGTCGAGCATGCGGGCGCTGTCGATCAGCCGCCGGCTGTGCTCGCGCAGCTTGAAGATCCGCCCGCCGTAGGCCCGCTCCCCCTCGAAGACGCAGCTCGCGTAGTGCAGGCCGTGGGTCAGCACGTGCAGACGCGCCTCGCGCCACGGCACGAACTCGCCGTCGTACCAGATCCAGCCGTCGCGCGCGTCGTAGGGCACGAGTTCCGCCATGGCGGAGGGCTCCGACCGGGCTGTGGGTGAGACGGTGCCGGCCCGGGGTGCGGGGCCCCGGGCGGTTGCGACGCCTATCACCCGGTTGCATATGTGTCAACGAACCACCGGGGCCGCGGAGGACGCCATGGCCACCGTCGGCCCGCTCTATCTGCGCGACTACGAGCTGCAGCGGGCGCTCACCCTGCTCTGGCTCGCCGAGCTCGAACTGGCCCGCACCGGCCTCGGCCCCCTCCAGCGCGCCGACCTGCTGTTCAAGGACTACCTCGTCCTGTTCTTCGTCGCCGCGCGCCCCGGCACCACCGTGGCCGAGCTGACCCAGCTGCTCGGCGCGTCCAAGCAGGCGCTCTCCCGCCACGTCATCAAGCTGCGCGGCATGGGCCTGCTCGCCGAGAGCGCGCCCGCCGCCGACCGCCGCCGCCGGCCGCTGGTGGTCACCGAGAAGGGCCGCAGCCTGCTGGAGGAGGCGGTCTCCCTCCAGAAGCGGCTGCTGCGCCGCGGCTTCCGCCAGGCGGGTCCCGAGGCGGTGGGCGGGTTCGTGACGGTGCTCTCCGAGCTCGTGCCCGAGAAGCACCGTGCCTTCGCCCAGCCGCCCGCGAGCGTCCCCGAACGGCCGTGAGCACCACCCTGCCCCACATCCTCGTGGTGGACGACGATCCGCGCCTTCTGGCGCTGCTCGGGCGCTATCTGCGCCGCCACGGCTATGCCGTCACCACCGCACCCGATGCCGCCACCGCCCGCAGCCGGCTCGCCCAGTTCGCCTTCGACGCGCTGGTGGTCGACGTGATGCTGCCCGATCGCGACGGCATCTCGCTGACCCGCGAGGTGCGGGCGCTGTCGGACGTGCCGATCCTCGTGCTCACCGCGCGCGACGCCCCCGAAGACCGCATCCGCGGGCTGGAGGCCGGAGCCGACGACTATCTCGGCAAGCCCTTCGAGCCCAGGGAGCTGCTGCTGCGGCTGTCCAACCTGCTGCGGCGCGCGGGCGGCCGGCCCGCCCCGGTGCCGCGGGTGCTGCGCTTCGGCGCCTTCACCTTCGACCCCGACTCCGGCGAGCTGCGCCGCGAGGGTGAGAGCGTGCGCCTCACGCCGGCCGAGCGTGCGCTCCTCGAGGCGCTCGCCCGGGTGCCCGGCTCCGCCCTCTCGCGCGCCGAGCTGGCCGAGCGGGCCGGCATCCAGGGCAGCGACCGGGCGGTGGACGTGCAGATCACCCGCCTGCGCCGGAAGCTCGGCGAGGATCCGCGCAATCCGCGGCATCTCGTCACCGTGCGCGGTGAAGGCTACGCGCTGCTGGTCGACAAGCCGGAGCCGGCGTGATGTGGACGGGCCGCCGCCTGTCGCGCCGTCTGCGCCGCCTGCTGCCGCGCACGCTGTGGTGGCGGGCGATCCTCATCGTCGTCCTGCCGCTGGTGCTGCTGCAGCTCGTCCTCACCCTCGTCTTCTACAACCGCCACTGGGATACGGTGACGAGCTGGCTCGCCAGCGCCGTGGCCGGCGAGGTGGCCATGGCGGCGGAGGAGCTGGACGCGACCCGCGACCGCGAGGTCCGCAGTGCCGTCCTCGACCGCATGCGGCGCCACCTCGGCCTCGCCGTCTCGCTGGAGCCAGGCGGCCGGCTCGAGGACATGCTGCGCCGCATCGGTGCCGACGGGAGCCTCTTCCCGCGCATCGACGCCAAGATCCGCGAGGCCTTCGCGGAGAAGCTCGACCGGCCCTTCGCGCTCGACCTGCGTCCCGGCGATCCCGGCCGCGTCGCCGTCTATGTCCAGCTCTCCGACGGCCTGCTCACCGTGCTGGTCCCGCGCAAGCGGGTGACCTCCACCACCACCGGCATCCTGCTCGCCTGGATGGTGGGGGCGAGCCTCGTGCTCACCGCCCTCGCCCTCCACTTCATGAACCTGCAGATCCGCCCCATCCGGCGCCTCGCCCGGGCCATGGACAGCTTCGGCAAGGGCCGGGACGTGGGGGCGGTGCCGGTGCGCGGACCGCTCGAGATCCGCAAGGCGGCGCGTGCCTTCAACAGCATGCGCCGGCGCATCGAGCGCTTCGTCCAGCAGCGCACCGAGATGCTGGCGGCGTTGAGCCACGACCTGCGTACCCCGCTCACGCGCATGCGCCTCGAACTGGAGCTGCTGGAGGACGTGGATCCGGAGATCCGCGACGGCCTGCGGCGCGACGTCGACGTCATGCAGCGGATCGTCGAGACCTATCTGGCCTTCGCCCGCGGCGAGGGGAGCGAGCAGCCCGAGCAGGTCCGCCTCGACGACATCCTGCGCGAGCTCGTGGCGCGCACGCCCGCAGACGGCGTGCGGATCGAGCTCGCCCCCATGCCACCTCTGGAACTGCCGCTGCGGCCCGTCGCCATCCGGCGGGCGCTCGCCAATCTGCTGGACAATGCCGTGCGCCACGCCCGGGGGACCGTGCGGGTCGCGGCGGCGCGCGACGGCGACCGCTTCGAGGTGCTGGTGGACGACGACGGGCCCGGCATCCCCCCGGAGGAGCGCGAGCACGTCTTCCGCCCCTTCCACCGGCTCGAGCCGGCGCGCGGCGGCGAGGGTGCGAGCGGGCTGGGACTCGCCATCGCCCGCGACATCGTCCTCGCCCACGGCGGCGACATCCGCCTGCTGGACTCCCCGCTGGGCGGGCTCAGGGTGCGGGTGGAGCTGCCGGCCTGACCAGCCCGGCGGCGAGCTCCAGCACCGCCGCGTGCACGCGCCGATCGCCCGCCGCCACGACCGCGACCCCCGAGGCCGCCGGATCGGGCCGGCGGCCGGAAAGGTCGGTGAAAAGACCGCCCGCCTCCTCCACGATCGGCACGAGCGGCAGGAAGTCGAAGGGCTTGAGGTCGGCCTCGACCACGAGATCGGAGAACCCGCTCGCCATCAGCGCATAGCCCACGCAGTCGCCGCCGTAGACGAAGAAGCGCACCCGCCGGCACAGCGTCCGGTAGAAGGGCTCGAGGGGGGTATCGAGGAACATCTCCGGCGAGGTGGCCGAAGCGACGGCATCCCCGAGCCCCGCGCAGGCGCGCGCCCGCACCGGGCGGCCGTTCCAGCGCAGGCCGTGGCCGCGCGCGGCGATCCAGCGATCGCCCAGCACCGGCTGGTCCACGAGTCCCAGCACCGGCTCGCCGTCCACCACCAGCGCCACGGCGAGGCCGAAGGTGGGCCGCCCGGTCACGAACGCCTTGGTGCCGTCGATGGGATCGATGCACCACACCGGCCGCTCCGTCCGGATCTCCCCGCCGTATTCCTCGCCGGCGACGGCGTGATCGGGCAGGCGGCGCTCCAGATGGCGCCGCAGCGCGGCCTCGGCCTCACGGTCGGCCACGGTGACGGGCGTGCGGTCCGGCTTGGTCTCGGCGGGAACGGGCGTGCGGAA
>BEIP01000225.1 GCA_002898955.1 bacterium HR39
GGGGCGCAGCGTGGCCCTTCTCGGTGACGTCAACGGCGACGGCTTCGCCGACCTCGCCGTCGGCGCGCCGGATGCCGATCCGCTCGGCCGGGAGAACGCCGGCGAGGTCTACATCGTCTTCGGGCGCGCCGACGGCTTTCCCGCGAGCCTCGATCCGGGCACGCTGGATGGCACCGAGGGCCTCGTCGTACAGGGCCCGAACCCGGGCGCCTTCGCCGGCTTCGCCGTCGCGGGCGCGGGCGACGTGAACGGCGACGGCTTCGACGACCTGCTGATCGGCGCCTACGGCACCCTCGACGGCGGTCCGGCCGGAGCCGGCGGCGCGTGGGTGGTCTTCGGCGGCGACGATCTTCCGGCCCGGCTGGATCTCGCCGCGCTGACGGCGGATCGGGGCATCGCCCTTCCCGGGGTGGTGGCGGGGAGCGACACCGGCCGCAGCGTCGCCGCAGCCGGAGACGTGAACGGCGACGGCTTCGACGACGTGCTGGTGGGCGCCCGCTACACCGATCTCGCCGCCGGCGGCGAGGGCGTGGCCTATCTGGTCTTCGGCCGCGACGACGATCCGGGCGTGATCGACCTCGCCACGCTGGATGTCGACCACGCGGGCTGCACGCTGCGCGGCACCGGGCCGGACGTCTATGCCGGCTTCGCCCTGGCCGGGCCCGGCGACATCGACGGCGACGGCTTCGCCGACGTGGTGGTGGGAGCACCCGCACCGCCGGGCGGCGCGGATCCCGGCACCGTCTACGTGGTCTACGGCGGCGAGGAGCCCGCGGCGCCCCCCGCACCGGCGCCGGCGCCCACGCCCGCACCGCTGCTCATGGCCGACGCCTTCACATACGGCGACGCGCCAAGCGGGGATACCGACGGGGTCACACCCGCGTCGTGGCCGACCGATCCCTGGTCGGACGTGGCGGGCGCCGCCATGGGGACGCAGGGAGAGACGGAAGCCGCGCTCGCCGGCGCATCCGCCCCGGGCCTTGCCGCTGCGCCTCCGGACGCGCCCGGCGACGGCCCGCCGGGGCCGGTGGCGGCGGCCGCCCCACCGGCCGGCGAACAGGCGGACGCGCTGCGGGTCTTCGGCGAGACGCTGCTGCATGTCCTGAACCTCGCCCTGCCCTTCGCCGATCCGGTCGGCGCCTGGGACCGCCTGTTCGGCGGGGCGGACGATCGCGGCGAGAGCTTCTGGGGCTGAGCCACCGCTTCCGCGAAGGGACGAGGGCCCGCTCGAAGCGGGCCCTCCTTTCGCGACCGTCGCCCGCGTGGACCGATCGGTTGGGCAGGTCGCGACCGTCGCCCGCGTGGACCGATCGGTTGGGCAGGTCGCGACCGTCGCCCTCGCGGACGGATCAGTTGGGCAGGCGCGAGGCCGGCCGCTCCGCCGTCGCCGCGGCAGGCGGTGCCGGCAGCTCCTCGCCGCCCTTCTCCGGCTCCTCGGGAAGCGGCTCGGGGCGGCGGGTGAGCGCCAGCTCCAGCACCCGCCCCACGTCCGCGACCGGCACGATCTCGAGGCGCTTCTTCACGCTCTCGGGGATCTCGGCCAAGTCCTTCTCGTTCTCCTGGGGGATCAGGACGGTGCGGATGCCGCCGCGCGCCGCCGCCAGCAGCTTCTCCTTGAGGCCGCCGATGGCGAGCACGCGCCCGCGCAGGGTGATCTCGCCGGTCATGGCCACCTTCGCGCTCACCGGGATGCCGGTCAGCGCCGAGACCAGCGCCGTGACCATGGCGATGCCGGCCGAGGGGCCGTCCTTGGGGATGGCGCCTTCGGGCACATGGATGTGGATGTCGGTGCGCTCGAAGGTGTCGGGCGCGATGCCGAGCTCGCGCGAGCGCGCCCGCACCCAGGAGCGCGCCGCCTGCACCGACTCCTGCATCACCTCGCCGAGCTGGCCGGTGACGGTGAGCCGGCCCTTGCCGGGCACCACCACCGCCTCCACCGACAGCAGCTCGCCGCCCACCTCGGTCCAGGCGAGACCGGTGGCCACGCCCACGAGGTCCTCGTGCTCCGCCTCGCCGAAGCGGTAGCGGCGCACGCCGGCGTACTTCTCGAGGTTCTTCGGGGTGATCACCACCCGCTTCACCTCGCCGGCAACGATGCGGCGCACCGCCTTGCGGGCGAGATTGGCGATCTCCCGCTTGAGGTTCCGCACGCCCGCCTCGCGGGTGTAGGAGCGGATCAGCTCCAAAACCGCCTCGTCGGTGATGTGGAACTCTTCCTCGGAGAGACCGTGCTCGCGCCGCTGCTTGGGCACGAGGTGGCGCTTGGCGATCTCCAGCTTCTCTTCCTCGGTGTAGCCGGGGATGCGGATGATCTCCATGCGGTCCAACAGCGGCGCCGGCATGCGCAGCGTGTTGGCCGTGCAGACGAACATCACCTCCGAGAGGTCGTAGTCGACTTCGAGGTAATGGTCGTTGAAGCGGCTGTTCTGCTCGGGATCGAGCACCTCCAGCAGCGCCGAGGCCGGATCGCCACGGAAGTCCGCTCCGAGCTTGTCGATCTCGTCGAGCATGAACAGCGGGTTGCTGGTCCCGGCCTTGCGCATGCTCTGGATGATCTTGCCCGGCAGCGAGCCGATGTAGGTGCGGCGATGGCCGCGGATCTCGGCCTCGTCGCGCACGCCGCCCAGCGACACGCGCACGAAGTTGCGTCCCGTGGCGCGGGCCAGCGAGCGGCCGAGGCTGGTCTTGCCCACGCCGGGCGGGCCGACGAGGCAGAGGATCGGTCCCTTGACCCGGTCCACCCGCTGCTGGACGGCGAGGTACTCGAGGATGCGCTCCTTGACCTTCTCCAGACCGTAATGGTCCTCGTCGAGGATGCGCTTGGCCTCGTTGATGTCCTTCTTGAGCTTGCTGCGCTTCTTCCACGGGATGTTGAGCAGCCAGTCGAGGTAGTTGCGCACCACCGTGGCCTCGGCCGACATGGGGCTCATGGAGCGCAGCTTCCTGAGCTCGGCCTTGGCCTTCTCGCGCGCCTCCTTCGACAGGCGCGTCTTCTTGATCTTCTCCTCGAGCTCCGAGATCTCATCCTTGCCATCCTCGAGCTCGCCGAGCTCCTTCTGGATGGCCTTCATCTGCTCGTTGAGGTAGTACTCCCGCTGCGTCTTCTCCATCTGTTTCTTGACGCGGGAGCGGATGCGGCGCTCGACCTCGAGGATGGCGATCTCGCCCTGGATGTAGCCGTAGAGCTTCTCCAGCCGCTCGGGCAGCGACACGGCCTCGAGCAGCGCCTGCTTCTCCGGGATCTTGAGGCCGAGGTGGGCGGCGATGGTGTCCGCCAGCTTCGAGGGATCCTCGATCTGGGCGACGGTGGCCAGCACCTCGGGCGGGATCTTCTTGTTGAGCTTGACGAGCTGCTCGAACTGCTGGTTCAGCGCGCGGGCCAGCGCCTCCACCTCGCGGGGATCGCCCGGCACGTCGGACAGCGGCTCCGCCTCCACCTCGAAGAAGAAGGGGTTGTCGCGGAAGCGCACCACCCGGGCGCGGCGATGACCCTCCACCAGCACCTTGACGGTGCCGTCGGGCAGCTTGAGGAGCTGCAGGACGCTCGCCACGGTGCCGACGCCGTAGAGGTCCTTCGGCGCCGGGTCGTCCTGGCCGGCGTTCTTCTGGGTGAGCAGCAGGATCTGCCGGTCGTCCTTCGCCACCTCCTCGAGCGCCGCGATGGACTTGGGGCGCCCGACGAAGAGCGGGACGATCATGTGCGGGAACACCACGATGTCCCGCAGCGGCAGGACGGGATGGATCTCGACGCTCCTGACTTCGCTCATTCCGCCTCGGCTTGCCGGATCCGGGCCCGAAAAGCGGGCCCCGGAAATCCATGACGGCAAGTGGCGTGGCCGCGGGGGCGTTTCAAGCGCGCCGGACCGGGGCCGGGACCCGGGGCCCGTGCGCAGCATTGTACGGCTCCGGCGAAACCGGTAGAATGGTCCACAAAGGATGGGAGGAACGCCGATGCGCCCAGCGCTGCGTCGGGCCGTTTGCCGTGTCGTCGGCGGACTCGTGACGGGGTCGCCCCTAGGCG
>BEIP01000226.1 GCA_002898955.1 bacterium HR39
AGCGGAGGGTGCGTCGGCCGACACGGGGGCTTCTCCACGGTCCGGACGCAGTCTATCTGCGGCCGCGGTCCGTCCCAAGCCCGCCGTTGCGCCGGAGGTCCGGCTTGCGCAGGAGCGCCGAGGGTGCCGCGTCGGTCGCCAGTGCCGGCACGAGCGCGCTGTTCGCCGCCCGCCTGTTCCTCCTCGCGAGCGGGCTCGTCGTCTCCATCCTGCTGGCCCGCGGCCTCGGGCCGGCGGACTTCGGCCTCTACGGCCTCGCCATCACGCTCCTGACCTGGGTGCAGCTCCTGATCGGCTGGAGCATGCCGGGCGCCGTGGCCCGCCTCGCCCCGCACCACGCCCGCGATCCGCGCATCGCCGGAACGGCCCTCGTGCTGCTCGCGGCTGCGGCGACCCTCGGCTATGCGCTGGTGTGGTGGGTCGCCCCCCGTGCGGCGGCGGCCCTTGCCCGCCCGGAGCTCACCTGGGTGCTGCGGCTGCTGTTCCTCGACCTCTTCTTCACCGCGGCGATGGCCGTCTATCACGGCCTGTTCTACGCCGACGGACGGGTGGGATGGGTGGGCGTCACCCTCATCGTCCAGAGCGGCGTCAAGCTCGCCCTGATCGCCGGCCTCCTCGTCTTCGGGCTGGATCTCGAACGGGTGATCCTCGCCCATCTGGCCGGTTCGCTCGCGGCCCTCGCGCTCGTGGCAACGCGGGTGGCGCCGCCGCGCCCGGCCTTCGTTCCCGGCTTCGCCCGGGCGCTGTGCGCCGGGTCCCTCGGCCTGCTCGGCTACACCCTCGCCTACCAGTTCCAGGCCAACGCCGGCATCTGGTGGACCGCGGCGCTGTGGCCGGAGCGGCCGGACGCGACGGGCGCCTTCGCCGCCGCCCAGACCGTGACGCGGGTGCTGACCGTGGTCCAGTCGGCCCTCTCGGCGGTGCTGTTCGCGCGGGTGGCGGACGCGGTGGCGCGCGCGGCGGCCGCGGAGGCGCGGGCGGAGATCGCCACGGCCCTGCGCTATGCCCTGATCCTGCTGCTGCCGGCGGTGGCGGCGCTGTGGGCCAGTGCCGGAGCGGTGGTGGAGCTGCTCTACGGCGAGGCCTACGCCGAGGCCGCATCGATCCTGCGCTGGCTCGCCCTCGGCGGCCTCGGTGCCGGCCTGCTCGACATCCTCGCCCACGGGCTCATGGGCGGCTTCGGCCTCTGGCGCGGGGTGGTGGTGGCGGCGGTGGTGGTGCCGGCGGCGCTGCTCTCCGGCATCGTGCTGGTGCCGCTGCTCGGGCCGGCGGGCGTGGCGGCGGCGCTGGCCGTCGGCACGCTGGCGGCCACGGCGCTGGCGGCGGTGTGGGTGGTGCGCCGGGTGGGAGCGGTGCTGCCGTGGGCCTCGCTCGCACGCACCGCCGCGGCGAGCGGAGTGCTCTACGCCGTGCTGGCCGGCTGGAGCGTGCCGCCGGCGCTGCTGGTGCCGCAGTTCGCCCTGGCCGGCGCCGGCTATCTCGTGCTCCTGTGGCTGCTGCGCGAGGTGGACGGCCGCGATCTCGCGCTGCTCACCGGAAAGGGCGGCCCGTGACGGTCCTCCCGGTGGCTCCGGCCGGGCCGCGGGTGCTGGTCCCGGTGCGGGGACGGGTGCTGAGCGGCGGGCCGGCCACCTTCGAGCAGGGCCTGCTGCGCCACCTGCCGGCGGCGGCTCCCGGCTGGACCTTCGTCTACCTCGGCGCGCGCGGCGATCCGACGGCAGACGAGCTCGCGGCCGCGAGCGGTGCTGCGAACGTGCGGGTCGCCACCACCCGCATGCGTCCCGGCGTGCTGTGGGACCATCTCGCGGTGGCCCGGTGGGCGCGGCGCGTGCGGGCGGATGCCGTCTTCCACGCCTTCGCCGGCTGTCCGGCGTTCGGCCGCTTCGCCCGCGTGGTGGTGCTGCCCGGCAGCGACCACCTGCTCATGCCGGAGCTGCTCGACCTGCGCACCCTCCTGCGCGGCCGGGTCTTCGATCACACCATGCTGCCGTTTGCCGACCGCGCCATCTGCCTGACGGAACGCCACCGGCGGGACTTCCTCGCCCGTGCGCATTTCCCGCCGCAGCGGACCGCCGTGGTCCCGCCCGGCGTCGATCCGCTGTTCCGGCCGCAAAATCCGCATGTCGCCCGCGCGCAGGTGCGCGGGCGCTTCGGGATCGAGGGGCCGTATTTCCTGTTCGTCGGCCATCTCTTCCCCAACAAGCGCATCGAGACGGCCCTGGCCGCGCTGGCCCGCGTGGCGCGGGATCTGCCGCACCGCCTCGTGGTGGCGGGCGGACGGCGCTGGAAGACGCGGGATGTGCGCGAGCTCGCCGCCGCCTTCGGCGTGGCGGAGCGCGTGGTGGCACCGGGCCCGCTGCCGCGCGGGGAGCTGCCGGCGCTCTACGCGGCGGCCGAGGCACTGCTGGTACCGTCCTTCTACGAGAGCTTCGGCTTCGTCGCCGTCGAGGCCATGGCCTGCGGCTGTCCGGTGATCGCCTCCACGGGCGGCGCGCTGCCCGAGGTGGTGGGGGATGCCGGGCTGCTCTTCCCGGTGGACGACGTGGAGGCGCTGGCCAGCTGCATGCGCGAGGTGGCGGGAAATCCGGCTCTTCGCGAGGAGCTGCGCCGGCGCGGGCTCGCGCGGGCGTCCCGGTTCACCTGGGAACGGGCGGCGGCGCGGGTGGTGGAGCTGATCGCGCAGGCCGTGGCGGAGCGGACGGGCACGCACCGGCCGGCTCCGGCCCGCTCCGGCGTCCTCTAGCACCACCAGCGCCGGCGGACGAGCGCCTTGAGCAGGCTCGGCGTGCTGGTGCGGGCGAGATCGTCCACCCGGTAGGGCCTTCCGGTGGCGATGGCATCGGCGGCGCGGAGGCCGCTCTCGATGGCGGCGCGGATGCCCTCGCCGAGATCGCGGGTGGCGAGGCCCGCCGCATCGCCCACCAGATACGCCCCCTCCCGCTCGGGCCGCTGCGGCCGGTCGACCAGATAGTAGGTGTGGCCGCCGGGCTCGGGCACCTCACCGTCCAGCCAGCCGAGATCCCGCAGCTTCGCCACACAGCGCTCCCAGTGGCGCCAGATGCTGTCCTGGGCGCGGGCGAGCGGCTCCGACAGCGCCCCCACGCCGATGTTGACCCAGCGGTCGGCCTTGGGGATGTACCAGTAGTAGCCGGGAAAGCCTTCCTCGAAGAACCAGAAGTGACAGTCGTTTTCCCGTACCTCATGCTCGAACTCGAGCTCGAGGGCGGTGATCTGCAGGTCCTTCCGCCGGATGCCGTCGTCGCGGAAGAAGGTGCGGTGGACGGGACAGGCGGTGCCGCCGGCCCCCACGAGAAAACGCGCGGTGTAGGTGCCGTCCACCACGAAGCCGTCCCCGCCGCGCTCGATGTGCCTGACCCGGTGCACCTCGAAGCGGGCGCCGCTGCGCTGGAGCAGGAAGTGGTCGAACTCGACCCGACGGATGGAGATCTGCGGGCTCGGGAGCGGCAGCCGCCAGCCGCGCCAGTGGAAGTGGAAGCGGTCGATCCACAGCCAGCCGTGCGGATAGTCGTCCTCGTGCAGCTCCAGCGTCCGCGCCGCCTCCTGGGTCACGAGCCCGCCGCAGAGCTTGACCCGCGGGAAGGGCGAGCGGTCGAGCACCAGTACATCGAGACCGTGCCGCACCAGCCGCCAGGCGCAGCTCGAGCCGCCCGGCCCGCCGCCCACCACGATCACATCCGCCCGGATCACGACGGGCCTCCCACCGGGTAGTACTGCAGGGAATCGCCGTCGAGCAGCAGCGGCTTCCCGTAGAGCCAGTCGCGGGTGGTGGCCCAGCGTTCGGGCAGGCGTCCCTTGACGAAGACGATGTGGAACAGGTCGAGGCCCGACTCGAAGGTCTCCACCGTGCCCGACAGATACAGCGTCCAGATGCGGCGGAAGCGCTCGTCGAAGAAATCGGGATCGAGCGCCTGGATGTCGGGCCAGTGGCGTTCGAGATTGTCGAGCCAGCAGGCGACCGTCTTCC
>BEIP01000227.1 GCA_002898955.1 bacterium HR39
GGCTTCGACTACTGCCGCGGCGGGGTGATGGCCACCAGCCCGCTGTGGCGAAAGACCCTCTCCCAGTGGAAGGCGCAGGTGTCCATGTGGATACGCCGTCTGCACGAGATGATGCTGCAGATGTGCGACATCTTCTTCGATTTCCGGCCCGTCTTCGGCGAGCTGGAGCTCGGGCACGAGCTGCGCCGCTTCGTCACCGACGCGGCGGCCGGAAACCGCGCCTTCCTCTACCAGATGTTCGAGGTGCAGGCCGACCACCGGGCCGCCATCGGCGTCTTCGGCCGCCTGCTCACCGAACGGGACGATACCGAGCACCGCGGCCACATCAACCTCAAATACGGCGGCACCCTGCCGCTGGCCGAGGCGGTGCGCCTCCTCGCCCTGCGCCATCGGATACCGGAGACCAACACACTGGTGCGCATCCGGCGGCTCCTGGAGCTGGGCGTGCTGCAGCGCGACGAGGCGGACTATCTGGAGAACGCCTGGGCCTTCCTCACGGGTCTGCTGCTGCGCCAGCAGGTGCGCGACGTCCGCGCCGGCAGGAAGCCGGGCAACTTCGTCGATCCCAAGCAGCTCACCGGCCGCGAGCTCGAGCGCCTGCGCGAGTATTTCCGCACCATCAACGACTTCCGCGCCCGGGTGAAGGCCGATCTCACCGGGCGTCTGCTGGGCTGAAGCCGGAGGGGAGGAGGGAGATGGACGAGCCGTTCGCGCCGAAGACCGGGCTGATCGTCGGCGTGGGACCGGGGCTGTCGGCGGCGCTGGCCCGCCGCCTCTCCCGCGCCGGCGTGCGCCTCGTGCTGGCCGCGCGGGAGATCGGCAAGCTCGAGGAGCTCTGCGCCGAGACGGGGGCGGAGGCCGTCACCTGTGACGCCACCGACCGCGAGATGGTGGAAGCGCTGTTCCGCACCGTCGACGACCATCTGGGGCCGCTCGATCTGTGCGTGTACAACGCGGGCCTGCGGCTGCGCGGGCCCGTTCCGGAGCTGGATCCCGCAGCGGTGGAGCGGGCGCTGGCGGTGAACGCCTTCGGCGCCTTTCTCGTGGCGCAGCAGGCGGTGCGGCGCATGCTCCCGCGCGGGCGGGGATGCCTGCTCTTCACCGGTGCCACCGCCAGCCTCGAGGGGCGGGCCCACTCGGCCCCCTTCGCCATGGGCAAGTTCGCGCTCCGCGGCCTCGCCCAGGCGCTCGCCCGCGAGCTCCATCCGCAGGGCGTGCACGTGGTGCACCTGGTGATCGACGGGCGCATCCGCCGGCCCGGCGAGGGGCCGGGGGAGCCGCCCGATTCCACCCTCGATCCGGCGGATGTCGCCGAGACCGCCTGGCACCTCGTGAGCCAGCCGAGGAGCGCCTGGAGCGACGAGATCGTCCTGCGCCCCTGGGTGGAGCCGTTCTGAGGGGAAGGCGGTTCAGGCTTCGTTAACCGTCGCGGCCTCCTCCGCCGCCCCCACCGCCCGCGCGAGGAAGCGGGAGAGGCGGCGGGAGAAGGCGCCGGGATCGGGAAGCGGCTCGCCGTCCACCACCCGCGCCTGATCGAGCAGCAGCCGCGCGAGTTCGGCGAACTCCTCCGCCCGCGTGGCGTCTTCGGCCATGGCCGCCATGGCCCGGATCAGCGGATGGCGCGGATCGAATTCGAGGATGCGACGCGCGGGGCCCTTCAGTTGGCCGTGCTCGCGCAGAATGCGCTCGAGGCGCGGATCGAGCGCGCCCTCCGGCGCCACCAGGCAGACCGCACTGCCCGCGAGCCTGCGGCTTGCGCGCACATCCAGCACCTCCTCCCCCAGCACCGATTTGAGTCGCGCGATCAGGGTGGCGAGCCCGCGCCCTTCCACGGCCGGAGCTTCCCCGTGCGGCGCCTCGGCCTCGATGCCGGAGAAGTCCACTTCACCGCGGGCCAGCGAGACGAAGGGATGGCCCCCGAAGCCGCGCACCTCGGCGAGCCAGAAGGGATCGACGGCATCCTCCAGCAGCAGCACCTCGATGCCGCGCTCGCGCGCCGCCTCCAGCTGCGGATGGTTGGAGAGCCGCGCGGCATCCTCCCCGGTCAGGTAGTAGATGGCCTTCTGGCCGGGGCGCATGCGCGCCACGTAGCCGGAAAGGTCGGTGAGGCCGCTCCTGGTGGTGGGAAAGCGCGCGAGCTTCAGGATGCGCTCGCGCCAGTCGGCATCCGAGACCAGCCCCTCCTTCACCACCGCGCCGAACTCGCGCCACCAGGCCTCGAAGCCGGCCGGATCCTCCCGGGCGATGCGCTCCAGCTCGTCGAGGATGCGGCGCACCAGCTGGCGGCGGATCTGCGCCACCACGGCGCTGTCCTGCAGGGTCTCGCGCGAGACGTTGAGGGGCAGGTCCTCGCTGTCCACCACGCCCATCACGAAGCGCAGCCAGCGCGGCAGCAGCTCGTCGAGCCCCTCGGTGACGAACACGCGGCGCACATAGAGCCGCACGCCGTGGCGGCGGTGCGGATCGAACAGGTCGAGCGGGCGGGTCTTCGGCACGAACAGGAGCGCCGTCCACGACAGCCGGCCCTCCACCCGGGCGTGGATGCGGGCAAAGGGCTCGTCGAAGCGGTGCGCCACATGCCGGTAGAACTCGCGGTACTGCTCCTCGCCGATCTCGGAGGGGGAGCGCGTCCACAGGGCGCTCGCCCGGTTGACCTGCCGTGCCTTTTGCAGGCTGGTGCGGCTCTCGCCGGGAGCGGGGATCACCTCGAGGAAGACGGGAAAGCCGATGTGGTCGCAGTAGCGGTGGAGGATGTCCTCGATGCGCATCGGGTCGAGGAACTCGCGCGCGTCCTCGCGCAGGTGCAGGATCACCGAGGTGCCGCGCGGCAGATCGTGTCCGGCCGGGCGCACGGTGAAGCCGCTGCGCCCGTCCGAGCTCCACACGAAGCCCTCCTTCGCTCCGGCGCGGCGGCTCTCCACCTCGACGCGATCCGCCACCATGAAGGCGGAATAGAAGCCCACGCCGAAGCGGCCGATCAGCTCCAGCCCCTTCGCCGCGTCCGTACCCGCCTCCAGCAGGAACTGCGCGGTGCCGGAGCGGGCGATGGTGCCGAGGTTGCGGGCGAGCTCGTCCGCGTCCATGCCGATGCCGGTATCGCGCACGATCAGCCGCCCGGCGGCGCGGTCCACCACCACGTCGATGTGCAGCCCGGGCTGTCCTTCGAGGAGCTCGGGCTGCGAGAGGGCGAGCCAGCGCAGGCGATCGCAGGCGTCCGAGGCGTTCGAGACCAGCTCGCGCAGGAAGATCTCGCGCTGGCGGTAGAGCGAATGCACCACGATGTCGAGCACGCGCCCGACGTCGGCGGAAAACGGCTGCACCGTCTCCTGCTGCATGGTCCGCTTCCCGATCGGCTCGGGAGAACCGTGAAGACCGCCACCCTTCGATGTGGGCGAAGCACCCGGCCGGCGCAACGGCGGCCGGCGGATCACCAGGACTCGTCGCGCAGATGCATGGCGCCCATGGCGGCGGCGAGGCCGAAAAGGCGCAGGGCGGGCAGCGGGAAGCGGCGCAGCGGCCGGCGGAAGGCGTCGGGAAGGGGACCGTCGGGCGCACGGCCCGCGACCAGGGCGGCGGCGCAGGTGCCGAGCCAGCTCGCGGCCGACACGCCGCCGCCGTGGAAGGCGAGCACCGCCCACGTCCGCGGCAGCCCCGGAAGGCGCGCCACGTGGGGGAGCAGGTCGCGCGCGAGGGCGACGAAGCCCCACCAGGCGTGCTCGATGCGCACGTGGGAGAGCGCCGGCAGGCGTTCGCGAAGGCGCCGCTCCAGCCACTCGCGCCGGCGGGCGAAGGCTTCGGGCGAGGCGCAGATGCCGCCGCGGGCGCCGAAGAGGATGCGCCCTTCCGGCAGCAGGCGGATGTAGAACAGGAGCTCACGGGTATCCGCCACCAGCGCCGGTACCGTCCAGCCCTGGGCGGCCCGCTCGGAGGCGGTGAGCTCGCGCGTGACGAGGATGGTGGAGAGCACCGGCAG
>BEIP01000228.1 GCA_002898955.1 bacterium HR39
GGTGCTGACCATGGAAATGGCCAACCAGGAGAAGCTCGCCGCCTACCGCCACGAGATGAGGACCCGCGGCCTCCCCCTCCATCCGCCCGACGTCAACGCCTCGGGCGTGCGCTTCTCCGTCGAGGACGGGCCCGGGGGCCGCGGCGTACGATACGCCCTGCCCGCCCTCAAGGGCCTCGGCGTGGCGGTGGCCGAGGCGGTGGTGCGCGAGCGCGAATCGGGCGGTCCCTACCGCGATCTGTTCGACTTCGCCGCCCGGCTCGGTCCGAAGGTGGTCAACCGCCGCATCCTCGAGGTGCTGGTGAAGGCCGGAGCCTTCGACTCCCTGGAGCCCAACCGGCGCCGGCTGTTCGAGGCCGTCGAGGCGGCGCTGCGCCACGCCCAGGCGGCGGAGCGGGCGAGGGAGGAGGGCCAGGTCGGGCTGTTCGGAGAGGCGCTCCTGCCCGAGCCGCCCGCTCTTCCCGAGGTGGAGGACTGGCCGCACTTCGAGCGGCTGCAGCAGGAACTGTCGGTGGTGGGCTTCTACCTCTCGGCCCACCCGCTCGAATCGCTCCTGCCCGATCTGGAGCGGGCCGGGGTGCTGCCCGCCGCCCGGCTGTTCGAGGAGCCGGGGCGGCTTTCGGGCCGGAAGGTGAGGCTCGCCGGCGTGGTGGTGGGCAAGCAGGAGCGGGCCGGGCGCAACGGCCGCTTCGCCTTCGTCCAGCTCTCCGATCCCACCTCCCAGTTCGAGGTGGCGGTGTTCTCGGACCTGCTGGCGCGCACCCGTGAGCTTCTGGAGGCGCGCGATCCGCTGGTGGTGGAGGCGGAGGTGCGCACCGACGGCGAGGAGCTGCGGCTCACCGCCGAGTGCATCGAGCCGCTGGAGCGGATCGTGGCGCTGGCCGCAGGGGACCTGCCACTCGAGGTGGAGGTCGACGGCCCCGAGGCCCTCGAGCGGCTGCGGGCGCTGGTGGAGCCGGCGGAATCGGCCCGCGGCGGGCTGCGGCTCGTGCTGCTGCTGCGCACCGGACCGGGCGAGCGGGTGGTGATGGAACTCCCGAAGGACCTGGTGGTGCCGGCGGTGCGCCGGGCGGATCTCGAGCGGCTTCCGGACGTGCGGGTCCGCAAGCCGGCGGCGTGATCTTCAGGCGTGGCCGATGTGGGTGGAGAGGAGGCGCGGGTCGATGCCGAGACGGGCGACCGCCCGCTGCCACTTGAGCTCGTCCGGCAGGTCGAAGACCAGTTCGTAGTCGGCCGGCACCACCAGCCAGCCGTTGGCCTGGATCTCGGCGTCGAGCTGACCCGGCGCCCAGCCCGCGTAGCCCAGCGCGAGGATGCGCCGGCGCGGCCCCTCGCCCCGGGCGATGGCCCTGAGCATGTCGACGGTGGCGGTGAGCGCGAAGCGCCCGTCGATCCGCAGACTCGTCTCGTGCACCACGTCGGTGGAATGCAGCACGAAGCCGCGGCCCGTCTCCACCGGCCCGCCGAAGTGGACCGGGATCTCCTCGCGGATCTCGTCGGGGGAGAGCTCGATCTGGCGGGCGATGTCGGCGAAGGAGACCTCCCGGATGGGCTTGTTGACGACGAGCCCCATGGCGCCTTCGCGGCTGTGGCTGCAGAGGAAGACCACCGAGCGCACGAAGCGCGGATCCTCCATGTGCGGCATGGCTACCAGGAGCTGGCCGCCGAGGCCGCTTTCCTTCTCCTTCTCCCGCGCTTCGCCTTCGCTCATGCGCGTCCCCTCCTCACGCTCCGCCCGCCGCCCGGCGCCGCAGGCGCTCGGCGGCCTCCACCGCCGCATAGGTCAAGATGGCGTCCGCTCCGGCCCGTTTGAAGGCGATCAGGCATTCCTCCATGCAGGCCGCGGCGTCCAGCCAGCCGCGCTCGCCGGCCGCCCTGATCATCGCGTACTCGCCGGAGACCTGGTAGACGAGGGTGGGCAGCCCGAAGGCCTCCTTCACCGCCCGCAGCACGTCGAGGTAGGGCAGCCCCGGCTTGACCATCACCATGTCGGCGGATTCGGCCACATCGAGCGCCACCTCGCGCAGCGCCTCGGCGACGTTGGCCGGATCCATCTGGTAGGTCTTCTTGTCGGCCCGCCCCAGCGCGCTCTTCGAGCCCACCGCATCCCGGAAGGGGCCGTAGAAGGCCGAGGCATATTTGGCGGCATAGGAGAGGATGACGGTGTCGCGGTGGCCGGCGGCGTCCAGCGCCTCGCGCACCGCCCGCACCCGGCCGTCCATCATGTCCGAGGGCGCCACCACGTCGCAGCCGGCATCGGCCAGCGTCACCGCCTGCTTCTGCAGCGCCTCCAGGGTCTCGTCGTTGAGCACCACGCCCTCGCGCACCAGTCCGTCCTGGCCGTGGGTGGTGTAGGGATCGAGGGCCACATCCCCGATCAGCCCGATCTCCGGCACGGACCGCTTGATCGCGCGGATCGCCCGGCAGACGAGATTGTCCGGGTTCCAGGCCTCCTCCGCCCCCTCGCTCTTCTTCTCCGGAGGCGTGGCGGGAAAGAGCGCGAGCGCGGGAATGCCGAGCTCCGCGCAGCGCTCGGCGAAGGCCGGCAGCAGGTCCACCGACAGCCGCTCGATGCCGGGCATGGAGGGGACGGGTTCGCGCCGGCGGGTCCCCTCGCACACGAACACCGGCTGGATCAGATCGCTCGGATCGAGACGGTGCTCCGCCACCAGACGGCGCAGCCACGGCGTGCGGCGCAGCCGGCGCATGCGCAGCTGGGGAAAGGCGGCGAGCGGCGCGCGGGCGGCTCCCTCCGGTGTCATCGCGCTCTCCCGCTTCGGCCGGGTCCGTCCCGCAAACTATGCGGGTGGCGCGGGCCGGCAATCCGCGCGCGGCTCAGCCGGCGGTGAGCACGATCTCGATGCGGCGGTTGCGCGCCCGCGCCTGCGCGTCGCGGTCGGGCACGAGCGGCTGGGTATCCGCCCAGCCCGCCACCAGCATGCGCTCGCGGGGGATGCCCTGCTGGGCGAGGAACTCGGCCACCGCCGCGGCGCGCGCCGCCGAGAGCTCCCAGTTGTTGCGGAAGCGCCCGCGCACCACCGGCAGATCGTCCGTGTGGCCGTCGATGCGCAGCACCCAGGGCGCACCCTCGGGCAGGGCCTCGATGGCCCGGCGCAGCGCCACGGCGAGCGCCCGCAGCTCCCGCTTCGCCTCCTCGGTCAGCTCGGCCCGACCCTCGGGGAAGAGGATATCGGTCGAAAGCACGATCCTCCCCGGCTCGAGGCTGCCGAGATCCTCGCTGCCCGGGAGGTTGGCGGCGAGCTCGGCGGTGGCCTCCACCTGGCGCCGGCGGATCTCCTCGAGGCTGCCGGCGAGCCGGCCGGGCAGCTCGGCGCTGGTGCGGATCTGGGCGCGCATCTTCTCGAGCACGGGCTGGAACTTCGCCCGCTTCAGCTCCTCCTGCAGCCTTTCGATGCGCGCGCTCTGCTCCGCCACCTGTGCCGCGAGGCGCGCGCGTTCGGCCCTGAGCTCCGCCACCCGCGCCTCGGCCGCCTGCGCCCGCTGCCGCTCGGCGGCGAGCTCCTGTTCGAGCTCGCGCACCCGTGACCCGCGCAGGTCCACCTCGCGCAGCGCCTGCTGCAGGGAGGCTTCGCGCCGCCTGATGCGGGCGCGGGTGGCTTCGAGCTCGCCGCGGGCCGCGGCGAGGGCCTGTTCCAGCTCGGCAATGCGCGCCGCGCGCCGCTCCGCCTCGGTCTGCGCTGCCTGCAGCGCCTGCTCGAGTTCGGCGACCCGGCCGCGCAGCCCCTCGGCCTCGGTCTGCGCCACCTTCAGGGCCTGCTCCAGCTCCGCGATCCGGGCACGGGCCGCGTCGCGCTCGCCCTGCGTCGCCTGCAGCGCCTGCTCCAGTTCGGCGATGCGGGCGGCCCGCTGCTCGGCTTCCGCCCGCGCCGCCTGCAGACCCTGCTCCAGTTCGGCGACGCGGGCCCGGGCGGCCTCCAGTTCCCGCTGGCCGCCCTGCAGCGCCCGTTC
>BEIP01000229.1 GCA_002898955.1 bacterium HR39
CGACGAGCTGATCGCCGAGGGACGCGAGGCCTTCGCCGCCATCGTCGAGGGGACGGTGATGCGGCTGCGTCCGGTGCTGCTCACCTCCCTCACCACCATCGGCGGCCTGCTGCCCCTCATGTTCGAGACCAGCTTCCAGGCGCAGTTCCTCATCCCCATGGCCATCACGCTGGTCTTCGGGCTCGGCGTGAACACGGTGCTGGTGCTGCTGATCGTGCCCGCCCTGCTCGGCGTCCAGGCGGACCTGTCGTGGCGGCGGCGCGCGCGGGTGGCGGAGCCGGCGGCGGCCGCGGCGGTGCGGGCGGCGGAGTGACGCGCGCTCGCGGGCTTGGGCCATCGCCCGCTTTGCGGCTAGGATGACCGGGGATACCGGTGGAGAGGGAGATGACGGCAACAGTTCCGGTGATGGAGGCGGTCCTGCGGCGGGTGGCGGACACGCTGATCGAGCGGTCGGCGGAGCTGGACGAGCTGGACGCGGCTCTGGCCGGCGGCGATCACGGCCGCAATCTCGCGGCGGTGGCGCGGCGGCTGCGCGAACGGGCGCCCGCCCTCGCCGCCCTGCCCCTGCCCGAGGCGCTGGCGGCGGTGGCCGAGCTGCTGGAGCGGGAGGGCAGCGGGGCGGCGGCGCACTATTATGCCGTCTTCCTCGCCGCCATGGCGCCGCTGGTGCCGGTGGAGCCGAAGCGAGCGGCCGATCTGCTGCCCGGCTTCGAGGCGGGCATGCTGGCGCTGGAGCGGGCGGGGGCGGCACCGCCCGGCGGCAAGAGCCTCGTGGACGTGCTGCACGCCCTGCAGCGGGCGCTCGCCTGGTACGGCGAGGGGACGGACCGCGAGCGCGTCGAGGCGCGGCTGATGGCGGCGGCCGGTCACGCCATGCACCAGACCCGCTACCGCGAGGCGAAGTGGGAGCCGGCCGCCGGGCTCGGACCGCGCTCCATCGAGCACATGGACGCGGGGGCCTGCTCGGCGGCGCTGATCCTCGGCGCGGTGCTGGACGCCCTCGACGCCCGGTGACGGACCGCGGCGCGTTTCACGTGAAACGCGCCGCTCACTTGCCGATGCAGAAGCGGGCGAAGACCCGCTCCAGCACGTCCTCCACGTCCACCGCCCCGGTGATCCGGCCGACGGCGCGCGCAGCGAGCCGCAGGTCCTCGGCCACCAGCACCGGATCCGTGCCGTCGGCCGCAATGCGTTCCAGGGCCTGCACCGCCTCCTCCAGCGCCTCGCGCTGATACGCCCGGGTGAGGAGCGCCACTTCACCGCTGCCGGCGAGCCCGGCCGCCCGCCGGGCGAGTTCCGCTTCGAGCGCATCGAGCCCGGCACCGGTGGCGCAGCTCACCGCCACGAAGGGCATCTCCCAGGCGGGAGGCGGCGCGAGGTCGGTCTTGTTCACCACCACGACGGCGCGGCCGTCGACCTCCGGCGGCGGGCCGGGGTCGGTGGCGTCCACCACCCGCAGCTCCAGATCGGCCGAGGCGGCCCGCTCGCGCGCGCGGCGCACCCCTTCAGCCTCGACCGGATCCTCCGTCTCCCGCAGCCCCGCCGTGTCCAGAAGCGTCACGGGGATGCCGCCGAGGTCGATGCGCACCTCGATGACGTCGCGGGTGGTGCCGGCGATCGGCGTGACGATGGCCACATCCCGCCGGGCGAGGCGGTTGACGAGGCTGGACTTGCCCACGTTGGGCGCGCCGGTCACCGCCACGGTGAGCCCGCGCATCAGCACCTCGCCCCGCCGGCTCCCGGCCAGAAGGCGGGCCATGTCGGCGCGAAGCGCGGCGGCCTCCCCGCGCGCCCGCGCGACCAGCCCGTCGGGCACGTCCCCCTCCTCGGCGGCGAAGTCGAGCTCGGCCTCCACCTCCGCCAGCAGGTCGAGAAGCCGACCGCGCCAGGCAGCGAGGGCGCGCGAGAGCTCGCCGGCGGCGAGCCGCAGGGCGAGGCGGCGCTGGGCGGCCGTCACCGCGTCCACGAGATCCGCCACCGCCTCCGCCTCCACCAGGTCCATGCGCCCGTTCGCGAAGGCGCGGCGGGTGAACTCGCCCGGACGGGCCGGGCGCAGGCCGGGAAGACCGCCGAGGGCGTCGAGGATGGCCGCCTGCACGGCCGGACCGCCGTGGTGGTGGATCTCCACCATGTCCTCGCCGGTGTAGCTGCGCGGCCCCGGGAACAGCAGCAGCAGGCCGCGGTCCAGCACCTCGCCCGTTGCGGGATCGCGGAAGGTGCGCAGCGCCGCGTAGCGTGGCGGCGGCAGCTTCGGCCCGGCCAGCGCCCGCGCGGCGTCGAAGGCCCGCGGGCCCGAGATCCGCACGATCCCCACCGCCGCCCGCCCGGCCGCGGTGGCCGGGGCGAAGACGGTCTCGGCCGGAAGAGCGGGCCCCTTCAGCGCTTGCCCGTGCACCGCGCCTGCGCTTCGGATCCGCCCTTCGCGCCGCCCGCGGTCTCCGCCGTTCCCGTGCCGCTCCCGCGCGTCGCCGCCGCGGCGAACTGGGTCCAGAAGTTCTGCCACTGCTCGATCCCCTTGAGGGTGAGCGGCATCCACTGATCGAACAGCGTCGCGGTGTCGGCGCTCTGCACCGCCTCGGTGAGGCGCTTTTCCAGCGCCTCCATCACCCTGCGCTGGACCGGCTCCACGTCCGGCAGACCGAAGAAGCGCCGCGCCTCCTCCGGCGTGCAGTCGATCTCGATGTTGATTTTCATGGCTGCCGCTCTCCCTTCCACCCTACGGCACAATGGCCCGCGGGCGGCGGGCCGGCAAGGGAGGTCCGGGCCATGGCGGAACGGCTGAAACGGGCCGCGAGTCCCTATCTGCGCCAGCACGCCGACGATCCGGTGGACTGGTGGCCGTGGTGCGAGGAGGCCTTCGCCGAGGCGCGCCGCAGCGGCCGCCCGGTGCTGCTCTCGGTGGGCTACGCCGCCTGCCACTGGTGCCACGTCATGGCGCACGAGAGCTTCCGCGATCCCGGCATCGCCGGGCTGATCAACCGCCACTTCGTGCCGGTCAAGGTGGACCGGGAGGAGCGGCCCGACGTGGACGCGGTCTACCAGCAGGCGCTGGCGCTGCTGGGCGAGCCGGGCGGTTGGCCGCTCACCATGTTCCTCACCCCCGAGGGCGAACCCTTCTGGGGCGGCACCTACTTCCCGCCCGAGCCGCGTTACGGGCGCCCGGGCTTCCGCCAGGTGCTGGAGCGCATCGCCGCCCTGTGGCGCGAGGACCTCGCCCGCATCGAGGAGAACCGGCGGGCACTCGCGGATGCCCTCGCACGTCTCGACCGGCCGGCCGCGGGCGAGGTCGACGGGGAGTTCGTGCGCGAGGTGGCGGCGAACGCCGCCCACGAGTTCGACGCCGTCCACGGCGGCATCGGCGGTGCCCCCAAATTCCCTCAGGCGCCGCTCCTGCGCTTCCTCCACGCCGCCACCTTCCGCTTTCCCCTGCCGCCTCTCCGCCGGCGGCTCCTGCACACCCTCGCGCGCATGTGTCAGGGCGGCATCTACGACCACCTGGGCGGCGGCTTCCACCGCTACGCCGTCGACGCCTTCTGGCTGGTGCCGCACTTCGAGAAGATGCTCTACGACAACGCGCTGCTCCTGGGACTCCTCGCCGAGGCCCACGCGCTCACGGGCGATGCGCTCTTCGCCGTGCGCGCCGAGGAGACGGTGGCATGGATGCTGCGCGAGATGCGCACACCCGAGGGCCTCGCCTCCAGCCTCGACGCCGACAGCGAGGGCGAGGAGGGGCGCTTCTACCTGTGGACGGTCGACGAGGTGGAAGAGGCCCTCGGGCCCGAAGACGCCGCCTTCTTCGTCGAGGCCTACGGCATGACCCGCAAGGGGAACTTCGAGGGGCGCTGCGTGCTGCACCGCCTGCACGAGCCGGGCCTGCGCCCGCCCGAAGAGGAGGCGCGCCTTGCGGATCTGCGCCGCCGGCTGTTCGAGGTCCGCGAGCGGCGCCC
>BEIP01000230.1 GCA_002898955.1 bacterium HR39
CTCCGGGCCGCGGCTCGGGGACGATGCGGGCCGGTACGATGCCGGGATCGAGCAGGCCCGCTTCCAGCCCCTCGCGCACCAGGCGGTTGGGGTTGCGGCTGTCCACCGCCACCGGCTGCCCGTCCTGCTCGATCAGCCGCACCGTCCACGACAGGCGGCGGTGCGGGGCCGGGTCGAAGGAGAGGTGACAGCGCGCGCCGGGCACGGCGAGGCCGGGCAGGCGGCCGGGATCGGGGATGTGGGCGGTCACGCTTTCGCCGGTGTCGAGCTCGACATCGGCCAGAAAGCGCCTATAGCGCCGGAGGAGCGTGCCGGGGTGGAGCGGCTGCGGCAGCTTCAGCTTCCGGTCTCCCCTGGAGGACGGTGCGGTGTCCGAAGCCCTGCGGACGGCGGCGATCCTGGTGATCGGCAACGAGATCCTGACGGGTCGCACGCGCGATGCCAACCTGCCCTTCCTCGCGGCCGAGCTGAACCGGCTCGGCGTCCGCGTGCGCGAGGGGCGCATCCTGCCCGACGAGATCGACACGATCGTCGAGGCGCTGAACGCGTGCCGCGCCCGGTACGACCACGTCTTCACCACCGGCGGCATCGGTCCCACCCACGACGACGTCACCGCCGAAGCCGTGGCGCGGGCCTTCGGCGTGCGGCTCGTGCGCCACCCGGAGGCGGAACGCCGGCTGCGGGCTTGGTATCCGCCGGAGAAGATCAACGAGGCGCGTCTCAAGATGGCCGACGTCCCGGAGGGGGCGGAGCTGATCGACAATCCGGTGAGCGTCGCACCGGGTTTCCGCATCGGCAACGTCTTCGTGCTGGCGGGCATCCCCGAGGTGGCGCGCGCCATGTTCGAGACCATCCGCCCGCAGCTCGAAGGCGGGCCGCCGCTCCTCTCCCGCACGCTGCGGGTGCTGGCGCCGGAGGGCGATGTGGCGGCGCCGCTTGCCGAGGTGCAGGCGCGCCATGCGGAGGTGGAGATCGGCAGCTATCCCTTCTACCGCTTCGGCCAGGTGGGCACCCATCTGGTGGTGCGCGGCCGCGATCCTGCGCGGATCGAGGCGGTGATGCGCGAACTCGAGGAGATGTGCCGCGCGCGGGGCATCTCCTGCGAACGGGTGGACGGCGAAGGCGGGGAGGCGTGAGGTGCGGGTGACGGACGAGGCCTGGCCGGGAGCCATGTATCCGCCCACCATCGGCGACATCGCCACCGTCGCCGAGCGGCTGCTGCGCGAGCTGCCCGAACCATTCCGCGGCCTTGCGGGCTATGTGCCGGTGAAGGTGGAGGAGTGGCCCGACGAGGAGACGCTCGAAGAGCTCGGCATCGAGGATCCCCTCGATCTGACCGGCATCTACGAGGGCGTGCCGGTGGGCGAGCGCGTGAACCTGGCGCTGCCGCCCGAACGCCCCGAGATGATCCGGTTGTTCCGCATGCCGATCCTCTACGAGTGGTGCGAGCGGGGCTGCAGCCTCGAGGAGGTGGTGTTCGACGTGCTCATGCACGAGATCGGCCACCACTTCGGCATGAACGAGGACGAAGTGCGGGCCATGGAAGAGGAGGCCCGCCGGCAGCGGAGCCTCGGTGGCTCCTGACCCGGCGGCGGGCTCTCGGCGCGGATCCGCTCGCGCCTTCGGACGGCAGCGAAGGGATCGGGCATCGGCACCCGGCGTCCCCCACCCCGCCGGCAGGCGAAACCGGTCCGGGCCCGGCCGGTGGCATGCGTCACCCGGAAGCGCCGGCACCTGGTCCCGTCCCTGCGTCGGCAGGTGCCGGGCACCCCGGCACGGGAGCCGTCGGGCAGCGCGACCGGCTCACCGGAGCGGCGGGTCTCCAGCACCGGCTGCAGCATCGGCGCGAGAGAACCGGCCGCCGGAGCCGCGGCCGGCATTCGCCCGGGAGTGGCGGGTCCGGCGCGGGCGGAAAGCGCGGGGAGCCCGAAGGCCGCGATCGTCGCGCCGCCCCCGCTCCACCGCATGGTCACGGCCTCCAGCGCAACTGGAGGATGATCTCCTCCTCTTCCGGCGGCCCCGGCTCGTCTTGGTCGGCCCCCTGCGGTGGCGCGTGGTGCGGCCCGTCGTCGTCCCGATCGGACCCGTGGTCGTCGCGATGGTCGTGATCGCCGTGGTCGCCGCGGCTGTCGGATCCGTGGTCGTCGTCGTGGTCGTCGTGATCGCCGTGGTCGTGGTCACCGTGGTCCTCGTCCGCCCGGGCCACGGCCGGCCCGAGGCGGAACGAGCCGTCGACCGGCACCACCGTCCAGACCAGCGCCAGCGCCGTGGCGCCGAGCGCCGCGCCGGCGAGGCGGGCGAGCCGCCTGCGCGCTTCCCGTGCGCGTTCCGTCATCGCCCTCTCTCCGCTCGCAGCAGAGGACCGATCTCTCCGGCCCCGCCCCGGTCATGGGACCTCGACCTTGCAGCAAGCTTGCACGGGACGCCTCGCGCAGCGCGTGCATCCGCGAATATGCATGGCGGTCCGCCCGGACCCTCACTCGCCCTTGCCGGTGGCGGCGAGGAAGCCGCGCTGCGGATTGTAGCCGAACAGAGCGGCGGTCAGGAACACGAGGGTCCAACCGCAGGTGACGGCCAGTGCCGTTGGTTCGAGCTGGAGGTAGAGGGCGAAGCGGATGAGCTCGACGGCGTGGGTGAAGGGATTGGCCATGGCGATCTGCCACAGCAGGTAGCTGGCCTCCTTCACCCGCCAGAGAGGATAGAGCGCCGAGCTCGCGAAGAACATCGGGAAGATGACGAAGTTCATCACCCCGGCGAAGTTCTCGAGCTGGCGCACCAGCGAGGACAGCAGCAGCCCCAGCGAGCCCAGCATCAGCCCCGAGAGCATCATGGCGGGGAGCGCCGCCAGATAGCCGAGAGTGGGCGGGCGCACCTCCCACAGCCAGGCGATGGCGAGGAAGATGTACGCCTGGATGCAGGCCACCACCACGCCGCCCACCAGCTTGGAGACCAGCAGAAACGACCGGGGCAGGGGGCTCACCAGCAGAAAACGCATGGATCCCATCTCGCGGTCGTAGACCATCGAGAGGGAGTTCTGCATCATGGAGAAGAGCAGGATCATGCCCACCAGACCGGGCGTGATGTACACTTCGTAGAGGATGTACGTCTGGTAGGGCGGCTGGATGGACACGCCGAGGATCGAACGGAAGCCGGCCGCGAAGATGAACAGCCACACGAGCGGCCGCACCAGCGCCGCGAAGAAGCGGCCCCGCTGACCGAGAAAGCGCAGCAGCTCACGGCCGAGGATGCCGAAGAAGGCCCGGCGCAGATGCGCGAGGCTCAGTCGGCGGTGAGCCGCCTGTACGCCTGCTCGAGGCTCGCCGCCCCCGTGGACGAGAGCAGCTCCGCCGGCGAACCCTGCGCCCGCACCCGTCCGCGGTGCAGCACCACCACCCGGTCCTCCGGCCGGATCTCGTCGATGAGGTGCGTCGTCCATAGGACCGCCACTCCGTCGCTGCGGCACAGTTCGTGGACGTGTTCGACGATCGCCCGGCGGCTGTCGATGTCGAGGCCGACGGTGGGCTCGTCGAGCACGAGGAGATCGGGCTCGTGCAGGAGCGCCCGGGCCAGTTCCACCCGCCGCTGCTGGCCGCCCGAGAGCGTGCGCACCACCCGCCGCCCGAGATCGGCGATTCCGAGCCGTTCCAGCACCTCGCGCGCGCGGCGGCGGGCGGTGGCGCGATCGAGCCCGCGCAGCGCCGCGGCGTAGGCCAGGTTGCGGTCCACCGTGAGGTCGAGGTCGAGGGTGGGCCGCTGGAACACCACCCCCATGCGGGCGAGCGCCGCGCAGGTCTCGCGCGCGAGGTCGAGCCCGCAGACCTCGATGCGGCCCTCGCGCGGGCGGAAGAGATGGGTCACCAGCGCCATGAGCGTGGTCTTGCCGGCGCCGTTGGGGCCCAGCAGGGCGGTGAAGCTGCGTTCGGGCACGGTG
>BEIP01000231.1 GCA_002898955.1 bacterium HR39
CGGTGGACTGGCGGCCGCGCACGCCGCTTTCCGAGGGCATGCGCGAGACCTTCGCCTGGTACCGGGCGGCGGGCTGGCTCTAGGAGGGACGACCATGGCCTCGCGGCAGGAGATCCTGGCGGCGGTGATCGACATCGTGCGCAGCCACCGGCCGGAAGCCGGCGAGGTGGGCGAAGCCAGCCGGTTCGACGAGGACCTCGCGGTGGATTCGGCCACCGCCATGGACCTCGTGATGGAGATCGAGGATCGCTACGACCTCGACATCCCGCTCAACGCGCTCGCCGACCTGCGCACCGTGGGGGATCTCGCCGATCTCGTCCATCGGCTGCTGGTGGAGCGGGGTGCATGAAGGACATCTTCGACAAGTACCTCCCGCTCGAGCGGCGGCGCCGCGAGCTCTTCGGCGAGACCCGCGATCTGCCCTTCGCGCTCACCGTCGAGCGGCTGCTCTCGCCCACCCGGGCACTGGTCGGCGGGCGGGAGATCCTGCTCTTCGGCACCAACAACTACCTCGGCCTCACCTTCGATCCGGCCGCCATCGAGGCGGGGATCCGGGCGCTGCGCGAGTGGGGGACGGGGACCACCGGCTCGCGCATCGCCAACGGCACCTACGTGCTGCACCGGCAGCTGGAACAGGCCTTCGCGCGCTTTCTGGACCGCGGCACCGCCATCGTCTTCACCACCGGCTATCAGGCCAATCTCGCCACCATCTCCGGCCTCGCCGGGCCGCGCGACGTGATCCTGGTGGATGCCGATTCCCACGCCAGCATCTACGACGGCTGCCGGCTGAGCGGCGCCACGGTGATCCGCTTCCGCCACAACGATCCCGAGGACCTGGACCGGCGCCTTTCGCGCCTCGGCGAGGTCGAGGGTTCGGTGCTGGTGGTGGTGGAGGGCCTCTACAGCATGCTCGGGGACGTGGCGCCGCTCCCCGAACTGTGCGCGGTGGTGCGCCGCCACGGCGCCTGGCTGCTGGTGGACGAGGCGCACTCCTTCGGCGTCTACGGCGCCCGCGGGCGCGGCCTCGCCGAGGCGCAGGGCGTGGAGCGCGAGGTGCACTTCGTGGCCGGCACCTTCAGCAAGAGCCTCGGTGCGGTGGGCGGTTTCGCCGCTTCCGACCACCCGCGCTTCGAGCTGCTGCGCATCGCCGCCCGCCCGTACATGTTCACCGCCTCGCCGAGCCCCGCCACCATGGCCTCGGTGCTGGCCATCCTGGAGCGGATCGGCCGCGAGCCGGAGCTGCGCTCGCGGCTGTGGGACAACGCCCGGCGGCTGCACGCGGGCCTTGCGGAGCTCGGCTTCACCCTCGGCGCGCCCGTCTCGCCGGTCGTCGCGGTGGTGCTGCCGGACGAGCGCACCGCCGTGCGGGCCTGGCAGCGGCTCCTCGCGGAAGGGGTCTACGTCAACCTCGCCCTGCCGCCGGGCACCCCCGGGCGGCGCTCGCTGCTGCGTGCCAGCGTGTCCGCCGCCCACGAGCCGGAGGAGATCGAAACGGCCCTCGCCACCTTCGCGCGCATCGGCCGGGAGCTGGATCTCGTGGCGCCGCGGCCGTGAAGGCGGCCGCTCCCTTGGCCGCGGGCCTCATCGCCTTATCTCAGGCCCGCGTGCCGGAGAGCCGCCCGGAATCCCGGAGCTCCGCCAAGGTGCCGGGCGCGGAGAGCGCACGGAATGGGGAGTTCGTGCGGCCGGCCGGCTGCCAGTGCGCTCCTCGAGCCGAGCGGAGGTCGACGACGGGCCGATGCACACGGACCGCGAGTTCATCGAGAAGGCGGAGCGTGCGAGCCTCTGGGCCTGGCCGCCGAAGGAGATCGTCTACGTCTCCGGCTGGCTGATGCACGCCGGCGAGGCCTCGATCCCGCGCCTCAACCTCACCCGCACCCTGCGCTTCGAACAGGGCGCGGACCTCGACCGGGCGATCGCCAAGGTCGAGGGCTGGTTCGCCGAGCGCCAGCGCATCCCCCGCTTCCAGATCGCGGACGTGGTGGAGCCGGAGAACCTGGAGGAGGAACTCGAGGAGCGCGGCTACGAGCGCACGGCCGAGACCTCCGTCTGGTGGCGCCCGCTCGACGAACTCCCGCCGGCCGATCCCGCCATCGAGATCGAGACGCGCCCGCGCGCGGCGGTGATGAACGCCATCGCCGATCCCAACTGGGACGAGACGGTGCGCGAGGACTACGCCGCCATGTTCGAGCGCATCAAGCGCCCGCTGGCGCTCGCCGTGGCCTTCGAGGGCGAGTTCCCGGTGGCGGGCGGCGCCTGCGTGGTGGTGGACGACCTCGCCGTCATCCACTCGCTGTTCACCCAGCCGCTGTTCCGCGGCCGCGGCCACGGCCGCGCCGTGCTCGCGCGCCTGCTGGGCTGGGCCCGGGCCATGGACGGCCGCGAGGCGGTCATCCACGTCCACGACCGCAACGAGATCGGCCAGGCGCTGGTGCGCCGCTTCGACTTCGTGCGGCGCTACGGCTACGCGTGGCGGCAGAAGGAGGCCTGAAGCAGGACGGGCCGGATAACCGCAACGCGAAACGCTCGCGGCAGAATTTCCCGTTGCGGTTGATCAACGTCCGGTTAACATGCCCTCCGGAACGAGGCGGAGGGATGTCGTGCCGCGTCCGGAGGATCTCTGGCCCATCGACCCGCACCGGCAGTTCGACCTCGCGGCGCTGGCCGAAGTGCCGGCCGGGCTGCTGCGCACCGGAGCGGACGGGGACGCGCTGATCGTCTACCACGGCGAGAGTGCCGCCTGGCACAACAGCCTGTTCGTCTACCGGTTGGATGCGGCGGGCCGGCTCGTGGACGTGCGGCCCGTCTGGTCCGATGTCTCGAGCGCCGTCTACGACCCCGCCCGCGCCCGCGATCTCGACGGCAGCGGCGTGCTGGAGGACGGCGACTCGGTCCGGCTGTCCGACGTCTACGGCGATGCCCTTCCACCCGGGACCCGCTTCGGCCTGCTGCTGGTGGCCGACGGCGCCCGTCGCATCCCCGAAGAGGCCTTCCGCTCGGGAAGCTGGGAGCCGGTCGATGCCGCCACCGGCGGCCCTCCCGGGCCCGGCTCGCGCGCGGCCGACCTGCGGCTGGTCCACCGTGGTGGCGAAGACGACGCGGCCCTCACCCTGGACCGAGGGCTGTGGTTCGCCACCGATCCGGCCGCCGACGGGGGTCCCGCCAATCCGCTCAATGCCGACGGCATCGAGCACGTGGTGTGGGCGGAGGACGGCGACACCCTGTGGCTCGCCTTCGAGGATCTCGACACGCGCGTCTACGGCATTCCCGCCCGCAATTTCATCGATCTCGTCCTCGCGGTCCGCACCGCACCGCTCGCCGCCCACGCCTGCCCGCTCGACCTGGACGCCGCGCATCTCGCCGGCGGCGTCGGCAGCCTGCTGGCGGGCACCGAGGCCGGCGCGCGCTTCGGCTACGCCGTGGCCGTGGCCGACTTCGACGGCGACGGCCTGCTCGATCTCGCGGTGGGCGAGCCCTACGCGGCGGGCGGGGCCGGTGCGGTGACGGTGGTCTACGGCCTCGACGGCCGGCCCGAGGACCTCTCCGGCCTGCACGCGGTGCGCCTCGTGGGCGATGCGGCGGGCGACCGGCTCGGAACCTCCCTCGCCGCGGGCGACGTGGACGGTGACGGCCGCGCCGAGCTGGTGGTGGGCGCCATCGGCGTGGACGGTGGCGGTGTGGACAGCGGCGCGGTCTACGTGCTCGACGCCGAAGCCCTCGCGGACGGCCCGGTCGGGGCTGCGCCCGGCATCCGCCTCGACGGCCTCGCCGCCGGCGACGAACTCGGACGCGCGGTGGCGGCGGGGCTGGACGTCGACGGCGACGGCTTCGCCGATCTGGTGGCGGGTGCCCGGCTCGCCGAAGCCGACTACGCGCGCTACAGCGGCGGGCTGTCCTACGTGGTCTTCGGCGGCG
>BEIP01000232.1 GCA_002898955.1 bacterium HR39
GGCCGCGGTGGCCTCCGCCCGCCCTCAGGTCCCGGCGCGCAGGGCGTGCAGCCACGGCACCAGCCGCCGGCACGCCTCGGCGACGACGTCCTCGGAGGCCGCGAAGGAGAAGCGCACGTAGCGGTGACCCTGCACGGGGTCGAAGTCCACGCCCGGGGTCGCCGCCACGCCGGTCTCGTCCAGCAGCCGCCGGCAGAATTCGGGCGAGTCGAGCCCGAAGTCGGAAATGTCGGCGTAGAGGTAGAAGGCGCCCTCGGGCGGCGCCACGCGCTCGACGCCGCCCTCGCGCAGCGCCGCGAGCAGCCGGTCCCGGTTGCGTCGGTACGCTTCCACCCGCGCATCGAGCAGCGCGCGGTCGCGGAAGGCGCCGAGCGCCGCGTGCTGGGCCACGGTGGGCGGCGAGATGAACAGGTTCTGGGCGAGCCGCGCCACCGGCACGAGCAGGTCCTCGGGGATCACCATCCAGCCGAGGCGCCAGCCGGTCATGCAGAAGTACTTGGAGAAGCTGTTGACGACGATGGCGTGCGGATCGCCGGCCAGCGTGCGCGCGGACGGGCCGAAGGTGATGCCGTGGTAGATCTCGTCGCTGACGATGCGGATCCCGCGCTCCGTGCAGAAGGCGCGCAGCTCCTCGAGCCGCTCGGGCGTGATCATGCTGCCGGTGGGGTTGGCGGGACTCGCCAGCACCAGCCCGTCGAGCGGCAGCGCCCGCTCCAGCGCCGCGACGGTGGGCTGGAAACCCTCGGCGAAGCCCACATCCAGCCGCACCACCTCCACGTCCAGCGCATGGAGGATGTTGCGGTAGGCCGGATAGCCGGGCTCGGCCAGCGCCACCCGCGCGCCGGCGTCGAAGGCGGCGAGGAATCCCAGCACGAAGGCTCCCGAAGCGCCGACGGTGACGGCGATGCGCCGCGGCTCCACCTCGACCCCGTGGCGCTCGAGGTAGTGCTGGGCGATGCGCTGGCGCAGGGCCGGCAGGCCCAGCGCCTCGGTGTAGCCCATGGGCGCTTCGGCGAGAGCCCGGCGCGCCGCCTCCAGCGCCGAGGGAGGCGTCCCCTCTCCGGGCTCGCCCAGTTCCAGGTGCAGGACCTCCACGCCCTGTGCCGCCCTGGCGTTCGCCTCCTCCAGCACCTCCATCACCACGAAGGGGGCGATGCGGCTGCGCCGCGAGGGTCGAAGGCCGGTCATGGCGCACTCCCCTGTCCGCTGCCGGAAGCCGCCTCCATATGACCCGCGGACTCCGCCGCCGCCAAGGCGGATCGCTCCGGGAAGCCCGCCATGCGTCCGATCGCGCTCCGGCGCGCGTTCCTCCTGCCTCTCCTGCTGTGCGCGGCGCTGGCGGTCCGGGCCGCCGCGCTGCCGGCCCACGCCGCCACCCTCGTGCGCGACGACGAGATCGAGCGCTACCTGCGCACCCTCGCCGGGCCGATCTTCCGCGCGGCGGGGCTCGCCCCGGACCAGGTGCGGCTGTTCGTCGTGCGCGATCCGCAGATCAACGCCTTCGTCGCCGGCGGCCAGCAGCTCTTCCTCTATACGGGCCTGCTCGGGGCCACCGAGACTCCCGAGCAGCTCGCGGGGGTGATCGCCCACGAGGCCGGCCACATGGCCGGCGGCCATCTCGTGCGCCTGCGCGAGGAGTTCGAGCGCGCCACCGTGCAGAGCCTCGTGGGGGCGGTGCTGGGCGCGGCCGCGGCGCTGGCCGGCGCGCCGGAAGTCGGCACCGCCATCGTGCTGGGCGGCCAGGACGTGGCCCAGCGCAACCTGCTCGCCTACACCCGCACCCAGGAGAGCGTGGCCGACCAGGCGGCGGTGTCCACCCTCGAGCGGGCCGGCACCACCCCGGAAGGGCTCCTCGCCTTCATGGAGATCCTCGCACGCCGCGAGAGCACCTTTCCCGCCGGCGGCGACGTCTATCTGCGTACCCATCCGCTCACCGCCGAGCGCATTGCCGCCCTGCGCCGGCGGGTGGAGACCTCGCCGGCCCGCGGGCGCCGCCTTCCCGAAGCCCTGCAGCTCGCGCACCAGCGCATGCGGGCCAAGCTCGAGGGTTTCCTCGAGCCCCCCGAGCAGGTGCGGGCGCAGCGCTGCGGACGGTCCGACTTCGCCGACCGCTACGCCTGCGCCGTCGCCCTCTTCCGCCTCGGCCGGCGCGGGGAGGCGGAGGCGCTGCTCGCGGCGATGCTGCGCGAAGCGCCCGAGGATCCCTGGCTGCACGAGCTGCTCGGGCAGATGCGCTTCGAGGGCGGCGAGGTGGCCGCGGCCGAGCAGCCGTACCGGCGGGCCGCCGAGCTCGCCCCGGACGCGCCGCTGGTGCGCATCGGGCTCGTGCAGGTGCTGATCGAACTGGACGGGCCGGAACGGCTCGCCGAGGCGGAGCGCCACGTGCGCGAGGCGCTGCGGCTCGATCCCGACAACGCCTTCGCCTGGCGCCTTCTGGGGACGGTGCTGGGGCGTCGCGGCGAAACGGCCGCCTCCTATGCCGCCTTCGCCGAATGGGCGCTGCGCACCGGGCGGCCCGAGGACGCCGCCCTCTACGTGGAACGGGCGCGGGCGGCCGGGCCGGATGGGGCGACGGCGCTGCGGCTGCAGGACCTGGAAGCGGCGATCGCCCGGGCGCGGCGGGAGGCGGGCGAACGCCGGCGGCGCTGAGCCCGGCCTCAGGCTCGGGCGCGCGCTTCCACCAGCGCCACGGTGACATTGTCGGAGGCGAGACGCTCCACCACCGCCATGGCCATCAGCCGGTCGGCGGCCCGTTCGGGATCGGGCTCGGCGAGGGCCGCGCCGATCTCCGCATCGGAGAGCGTGCCGGTGAGCCCGTCGGAGCAGAGCAGCACGCGATCGCCCGCCTCCAGCGTGCCGCCCACCTCGTCGAGCTCCAGCTCGGCGTCGACCCCGACGGCCCGGGTGAGCCGGCTCGCCAGATGGCTGCGCCGGGCGGTCCCGTCGTCCATGCGCCCCAGACGCACCGCCTCGCCGGCGAGGTTGTGGTCGGTGGTGAGCCAGGAAAGATGCCCGCCGCGCCACAGTCCCGCGCGGCTGTCGCCTGCCCAGAGGATGCGGTAGCGCGGCGGCTCGGCCACCATCACCACCACGGTGCTGCCCGAAGGGCCGTGGACCAGGGAGCGCTGCAGCAGCGCCGCGTTCACCTCCTCCAGCGCGGCACGCACCGCCCGGCACATCTCCCCGAGCGGTCCCGGCGGCACGCGGGCCAGTGCGTCCACCACCATCCGCGCCGCCACATCGCCCGCCACCCAGCCGCCCATGCCGTCGGCGACGGCGGAGATCCCGGCCTCCGGGCGGCACAGCACCCGGTCCTCGTTGCGGCTGCGTACGGGCCCGGTCTCGCTGCGGCAGGCGCAGACCAGACGCACGGCGCTACCACATGCGCTCGGCGAGGCGGTGGCGCGAAACGAGCTCGTCGGCGAGCTGCGCGATCTCGGCGAAGGGGATGTCCTCGGGCGCCACCACGCCGATCAGCCGCTCCCCGTCCAGCACCGGCAGGTGCTTGTAGCCGCACTCGTCCATGTGGCGGATGGCATCCGCCACCGGCGCATCGGCCGCGATGGTGTCGGGCTCCGGGGTCATGACGGCGGAGAGCGGCGTGGTGTCCGGATCGAGTCCGGCCGCCACCACCCGCCGGGTGAGGTCGCGCTCGGTGAAGATGCCCACCACCCGTCCGGCGGCGTCCACCACCACGACGCTGCCGCAGGCGTGCTCCGTCATGAGCTCGGCGGCGCGGCGCACCGTGGTCTCGGGCGTCGCCGTCACCGGCTCGGGACGGCTCAGGATCTCGCGCACCGGTCGCTGCGGCATGGCCTCTCTCCCCTGTGCCATTCCGGAAGTGGGCATCCGGGGGTGCGGCTTCAACGCGCCGTCTCCCCGCGCGGGCGGGCG
>BEIP01000233.1 GCA_002898955.1 bacterium HR39
CTCGCCCGCACCCAGGGGCGCGCCGAGTTCCGCCACTTCGAGATGCTGATCGCCGCGGCGCTGATCTACTGGGCGCTGTCCTTCGTCTTCGAGCTGGTGCAGGCGCGCATCGAGGCGCGCTTCTCACGCGAACGCCGCCGCTGACATCGGGCAGGCCGCCGGCCGTCCGGTCCGCTCGGCCATCCCCGGTGATCCACGTGAGCGCGGGGCCGTGGTGCCGGTTCGGGGTCCGACCGCCGCCGCGCCGCAGGTCGGGGGCTTGGCGGCATCCGACCCTGCAGATCGGCACGGCGGAACGTTCGCGGCGGCTCTCCGTTCGATCACGTGGCGACACCGTCCGCACCTCCGGTCGTGGGCCGGCTGACGCGGGTACGGGCGCGCGCTCCGGACATGGGCATGCCCCACCCCGACGCAGGGCGGCCGCAGCCCTCGCCGCTCTCACCCGGATCCGGGGTCCGCTCCGACCGCCCGGCAGGGCATGCGTCCGGGCGGAGGGCGGGCCGGTGGACGGGCGCGGCTGGCCTCCCCGTCCGGAGCGGCCACCCCACGGCCGCCCGGACGGGCCCGGCCGCCTCCTCCCCGCGGCCCACCGGCCTGGGGCACTCCACAGCCGTGCGGAGAGGCCCGCGGACAGGTGTGCCGCTCGGTTCCCGGATCGCTCCACATCCCGCGCCCCCGCCCGGTTCCCGGGCACGGGAAGGTGCACCGCGTTCCCGCACGGATCGGGCTGCGGCAGGCGCGGCGCGGCATCCCCACGGGACACGCCCCGAAGAGGACGGAACCACGAGGAGGGATGGACGCGGCCCAAACACCATGCCGCCGCGGGCACGGAATGCCGCACCCTCGACAGAGCGCGCCATCTGCCGCACATCCCGCTCTTCTGCGCTGTTTTCCTTCCCCGGGCGTTCACGCTTTCGCAACGACTCCCCGCCATCATCCGCGGATGGTGGGGAAGGTGCGGCCACCCGTCGGATCCGCCGCCCCTCCTCCACCACGCCGACCGTGGCACGGAAATGTCAAGATCCGGTCAACCGCTGCCGCACTTGGAGCGCGACCGCGAACAGCGTGCGGGGCGCTGCAGCGGGACGCACCGGGTCGCACAGGCCATGCGGCCCTCGGTGCGCAACGCCGCATCCCTGGCAGAGTCCTTCATTCGTCAGGCATCCCGTGCTTTTCCGGCCCTTGCCCCCGGCGTTCACGCTTTCGCAACGACTTCCCGCCATCATCCGCGGATGGTGGGGAAGGTACGGCCGCCCCATGGAAGCGCGGGCCCTTCTCCACTATCCGGAGTATGACAGGAAGACGTCAAGATTCCGTAAAGCCAGACCCGTACGGAAGGCCGTCGCGAACAGGACCGGAAACGCGGCTTTTGTCCCACATCCGGTCTTTTTGTCACTCCGGTTCACGTTTTCGTAACGACTCCGCCGTATCGTCCGCGGACGGCGGGGAAGGTGCGGCCGCCGGATGGACCCGCCGACTCCTCTCCAGCGTCCGGAAGACGACGCGGAGAGGTCGAGATCGGGCCAACGGCCGGGAAGCGGTGTCCCGCTAGTGTTCGCCGCCGGGCGTCGGGTGCGGCGGCATGCCCGACGCCGGCTTCGCGCCGCCGGACCGTCACCGCCTCGTCCGCCTCGATGCGGATCGTCCCGGCGCTGCCGCTCTCGGAGCCTCGTGCGGTCGCGGTGCGGAAGGCGTAGCGGGATCAGCGGTCGATGCCGGTGGTATCGCCCCACAGGCGTGGGTCGTGCCAGACGAAGAGCTGCCGGTCCATGGGCGCCTCGGGCTCGATGGAGTCCACCAGCACCACCGTGGTGAGCCCCTGCGCGTCCACCACCTCCCAGCGCGCCAGCCGGAAGGGTTCGCGCGCGAAGATCAGGGTGATGGAGCCGGCACCGGGCCGCTCGGCGTCTTCGACGGTCAGCGCCACCTCCGCCGGCCCCTCCTCCACGCGCACCACCCGCACCCGCCCGTCGAGCTCGATGCGCTCGCCGAGCAGGAAGGCGAGCGGGGTCTCCGAGAGCGGCAGCACGTTGGTCTGCCCGCTCGCCGCGTCGTGGAAGACGAGGCGCCAGTCGGTGGCCACCATCAGCACCTGCGCGGGCGGATCGTATTCGATCCGCATGCGCCCCGGCCGCCACACCCAGAGCGTGCCCGTGGCCACCGCGCCATCCGGTCCGATCTGGGTGAAACGTGCCCGGAAGCGCCCGAGCCCCTCGAGCCACGAGCGTGCCCGCTCCACCCACGCCGCCTGGCGCTCCTCCCCGGCTAGGGGAGCCGGTGCGGGCGTGAGGGCCACTGCGGGCGCGAGGGCGCCGGCGAGCGGGACCGACAGGGCGAGGGCGAGCAGCACGCGTCTCATGGCGGCTCACATATGGTCCGCCGCTCCCTCCCCGTCACCGCCGCCCACGAGGATGCGGCGCCGGCCCACGTGGTCGGGGGCGCTGACGATGCCCTCCGCCTCCATGCGCTCGATGAGCCGCGCCGCGTTGTTGTAGCCGATCTGCAGCTTGCGCTGGAGGTAGCTGGTGGAGGCCTTGCGGTCCTGGAGGACGATGCGCACCGCCCGCGCGTAGAGCTCGTCGCGCCCCTCGCCGCCGGCGAGGTCGAGGGGCTCGGCCGCATCCGGCCCCTCGCGCTCCTCGGTGATCTCCTCCAGATACTCGGGCTCGCCCTGCGCGCGCAGGTGCTCCACCACCGCCTCCACCTCCTCCTCGGTGACCAGCGGGCCGTGGACGCGCCTCGGGCGCTGCTCGCCGGTCATGAAGAACAGCATGTCGCCCTGGCCGAGGAGCTGCTCGGCGCCCGGCTCGCCGAGGATGGTGCGGCTGTCGATCTTGGAGCTCACCCGGAAGCTGATGCGGCTCGGCAGGTTCGCCTTGATGACGCCGGTGATGACGTCGACCGACGGCCGCTGGGTGGCGACGATCAGGTGGATGCCGGCCGCCCGCGCCTTCTGCGAGAGCCGCTGCACCGCCGCCTCCACCTCCTTGCCGGCGGTGAGCATGAGATCGGCCATCTCGTCGATCACCACCACGATGAGCGGCAGCGGCCGGTCGTCGATGGGCTGCTCCTCCACCATCGGCTCGCCGGTGAGCGGGTCGAAGCCGGTGCGTACCCGGCGCACCAGCCGCTCGCCGCTGGCCTTCGCCTGCTCGATGCGGCGGTTGAAGGCGAAGATGTCGCGCACGCCGAGCTGCGACATCAGCCGGTAGCGCTCGTCCATCTGCCGCACCAGCCACTTGAGCGCGATCACCGCCTTGGCCGGCTCGGTGACCACCGGCGCCAGCAGGTGCGGGATGTCCTCGTAGACCGAGAGCTCGATCACCTTGGGGTCGACGAGGATGAGCCGGCACCGCTCCGGAGGCAGGCGGTAGAGCAGCGAGAGGATCATGGCGTTGATGGCCACCGACTTGCCCGAGCCGGTGGTGCCGGCGATCAGCAGGTGCGGCATGCGCGAGAGGTCGGCCACCACCGGCTCGCCGGCGATGTCCTTGCCCAGCGCGAGCGGCAGCGGCGCCCGGCTCTCGCGCCAGACGCGGGTTTCGAGGATCTCCCGCAGGCTCACGATCTGCCGGCGCGGATTGGGCACCTCGATGCCGATCACCGTGCGGCCCGGCACGGTGGCGATGCGCACGCTGGTGGCCGAGAGGGAGCGGGCGATGTCGTCGGCCAGCGAGATCACCCGCTGGGCACGCGTGCCGGGGACCGGCTCCAGCTCGAAGCGGGTGACCACCGGCCCGGGACGGGCATCGACGATCTCGCCGCGCACGCCGAAATCGGCCAGCACCTGCTCTATTGCCATCAGGATCGCTATCATTGCTCAATACACCTGGAGCAGGAACAGTTAATGGAGTATCCTCATCTGTAGTATAAGAATCATTAACTGCTTGAG
>BEIP01000234.1 GCA_002898955.1 bacterium HR39
CGGGTGGAGCCGATGACCATCCACTACCATCGCGGCGACCTGCCGGCCGACGTGCGCTTCGGCGAAGTGGTGGCCGTCGACACCGAGACCATGGGCCTGCGGCTCGGCCGCGACCGGCTGTGCGTCGTGCAGCTCTCGGCCGGCGACGGCACCGCCCACGTGGTCCACTTCCCCGAGCCGCGCTACGAGGCGCCCAATCTCGCCCGGGTGCTGGGCGACCCGCGGCGCACCAAGCTCTTCCACTTCGCCCGCTTCGATGTGGCCGTGCTGGAACACCACCTCGGCATCCGCTGCGAGCCGGTGTGGTGCACCAAGATCGCCTCGAAGCTCGCGCGCACCTACACCGACCGCCACGGCCTCAGGGACCTCTGCCGGGAACTCCTCGGCGTCGAGCTGATCAAGGAGCAGCAGAGCTCCGACTGGGGCGCACCCGAACTCTCGGAAGCGCAGCTCGTGTACGCCGCCAACGACGTGCTGCACCTCCACGCCCTGCGCGAGAAGCTCGAGGCGATGCTGCGGCGCGAGGGACGGCTCGGGCTGGCGGAGGCCTGCTTCCGCTTCCTGCCGACCCGCGCCCGTCTCGATCTGCTCGGCTGGGACGACGTCGACATCTTCGCGCACTGAGGGAGAGCCGCGTTGACCGTGACCCTGCACGCGCCCATAGTCGGCGGCGAGGGGGAATCCGCCGGGGAAGACGCCTTGACGGTCGACCGTGCCGCCCCCGTGCCGGCAACCGTCTTCGACGACGCCGTGGACGGAGGCGAGGCCATCGCCGTCGGACGGGGGGTGCTCCTGCACGAGGCGGAGGCCCTGCGCACCCTCGCCGGGGCGCTCGATGCGTCCTTCGTGCGGGTGGTGGATCTCTTCGCCGGGCTCGAGGGCCGGGTGGTGGTGACGGGCATGGGCAAGAGCGGCCACGTGGCCCGCAAGGTGGCCGCCACCCTCGCCTCCACCGGCACCCCCGCCTTCTACGTCCATCCGGCCGAGGCGAGCCACGGCGATCTCGGCATGATCACGCGCGAGGACGCGGTGCTCGCCTTCTCCAACTCCGGCGAGACCGAGGAGCTGCGCGACCTCACCCTCTACAGCCGCCGCTTCCGCATCCCGCTCGTCGCGGTGACCTCGCGGGCGGAGAGCACCCTCGCCCGCAACGCCGATCTGGTGCTGCTGCTGCCGCCGCTGCGCGAGGCCTGTCCGCTCGGACTCGCCCCCACCACCTCCACCACCGCCATGCTGGCGCTCGGCGACGCCTTGGCGGTGGCGCTGCTGCGGCGCAAGGGCTTCACCCCCGGCCAGTTCGCCGACTTCCACCCGGGCGGGCGGCTCGGCGCGCGGCTCATGCGGGTCGAGCAGCTCATGCGCCGCGACGACATGCTGCCCCTCGTGCGGCCGGAGACGCCCATGCGCGAGGCGGTGCTCGAGATGACCCGCAAGTGCCTCGGATGCGTGGGGATCGTCGACGCGGACGGGAGGCTGGTGGGCATCGTCACCGACGGCGACCTGCGCCGCCACATGGGGCCGGACCTGCTGGAGCGCCGCGCCGGCGACATCATGACCCGCCATCCCCTCACCATCGCGCCCGGAGCGCTCGCCGTGGAGGCGCTCGGGACCATGAACCGCAACGCCGTCACCGTCCTCTTCGTGGTGGACGCGGAGGGCCGGCCGGTGGGCGCCCTGCACATCCACGACTGCCTGCGGGCGGGCATCGCATGAGAGCCTGGCTGCGCCTTCTGCTCCTGGCCCTCCCGCTCGCGCTGGCCCAGTGGGCGGGGACGGCGCGGGCGCAGGGGATCGCCGACGCCGACACGCGGCTGCCCATCGAGGTCACCGCCGACGAGCTGGTGGTGGACCGCGCGCGCAGCCTCGCGATCTTCCGCGGCGAGGTGGAGGCCCGTCAGGGCTCCATGATCCTGCGGGCCGACGAGGTGCGCGTGTTCTACCGTGAGGACGGCAGGCAGGACGGTCAGGCGGTCCGGCGCATCGAGGCGAAGGGCCACGGGCGGGTGAGCTCGCCCACCGAGACGGCGAGCGGTGACACGGCCGTCTACGACCTCGAGGCCGGCACCGTGGTGATGGAGGGCAACGTGGTCCTGACCCGCGGCGACAATGTGGTCCAGGGTGAGCGGCTGGTGGTGGACCTGCGGGCGCGCACGGCGCAGGTGGAGGCCACCCGCGAGCGGGTGCGGGCGCTGTTCCGTCCCGAGGAACTCCGGCCGCAGGGCGACGGCAGGGACGCCGCGGCCGGCGGGGCGCAGGGCGGTTCGAAGCGGAACGGGGGAGGCAGGACCCCGCAGCCGAAGCCCGGACAGCCCGCGGAGGGCGGGGCCGGGCGGCCGGCCGCGCCCGCGGCGACGACGGGAGGCCGGCCATGAGCGCCGTCGCCCTCGGCGCGATCCCGTTGCGGGAGGAGCGGCTGCAGGGTGCGCCGCAGGCCTTGCCGGCGAAGGCGCTCGCCGCCGCGGGACTGGAGAAGAGCTTCGGCGCGCGGCGGGTGCTGCGCGGGGTGTCGCTCCACGTGGCCCCCGGCGAGGTGGTCGGGCTGCTCGGTCCCAACGGCGCCGGCAAGACCACCACCTTCCACATCCTCACCGGCCTGGTGGCGCCGGACGCCGGACGCGTGCTGGTGGACGGCCGTGACGTCACGCGCCTGCCCATGCACCGCCGGGCGCGCCTCGGCCTCGGCTATCTGCCGCAGGAGGCCTCCATCTTCCGCGGCCTGAGCGTCGAGGACAACATCCGTGCCATCGCCGAACTCGCCGCGCCCGACCGCCGCAGCGCCGAAGAGCGGGTCGAGGCGCTGCTCGAGGAGTTCGGGCTCACCGCCCTGCGCCGTTCTCCGGCGCTGGCACTGTCGGGCGGCGAGCGGCGGCGGGTGGAGATCGCCCGGGCGCTCGCGGCCGAGCCGCGCTATCTGCTGCTGGACGAGCCGCTGGCCGGCATCGATCCGGTCACCGTCGAGGAGATCCGCCGGCTCGTGCTCCATCTGCGCGGACGCGGCCTCGGCGTGCTGATCACCGACCACAACGTGCGCGACGCCTTCGCCATGATCGATCGCGCCTACATCATCCACGACGGCGCGGTGCTGCGCGAGGGCACGCCCGCCGAGATCGCCGCCGATCCGGCCGTACGGCGGGTCTATCTCGGCGAAGCCTTCGACTGGAGGGGCTGAGGCGCCATGGCGGTGGGACCGGGCCTGCGGCTCGAGGCACGCCAGACCCTGACCCTCACCCCCCAGCTGCGGCTCGCCATCCGCTTTCTCCAGCTCCCCGCCCTCGAACTCGCCGGCGAGCTGCGCCGGCTGTCCGAGGAGAACCCGTTCCTGCGGGTCCAGGGACCCCGCGTGGAGCATCCGCCAGCCGCCGGCACCACGCCCGTATCCGCCGCCGCCGATCCCGACGGCTGGGATCCCCCGCCCGCACCGCCCGCCGCCGATCTCGGGCGGCTGGAGCGGGCCGTGCGGGGCGGCGTGCAGGCGGAGGAGCGGCCCGATCCCTTCGCCCGCCTCTCGCGGCCTGTGGGTCTGCGGGAATGGCTGCGCATCCAGATCGGCAGCGACGTGGCCGACGTGCGCCTGCGCGAGCTCGCCCGCACCCTCGTCGATTTCCTCGACGCCGACGGCTATCTGCGCACGGACGACGGCGAGCTCGCCCGGCTGCTCGGCTGCGGCGAAGCGGAGGTGGCGGCGGCCCGGCGGGCGCTGCAGCGTTGCGAACCCACCGGCGTGGGCGCGCGCGATCTCGCCGAGTGCCTGCGCCTGCAGCTCGAGGAGCGCGGCTGGCTGGACGAGCTCACCGCGGGCCTTCTGGACCGCCTCGAGCTGGTGGCGCGCGCCGACTGGGAGCGGCTCGCCCGCGAGCTCGGCGTCGAGACGGATCGC
>BEIP01000235.1 GCA_002898955.1 bacterium HR39
TCCGATCTCCGACTGCACCGCCCGCTTCATGGCGCGGCGGAAGGAGACGCGGCGCTCGAGCTGCTGGGCGATGTTCTCCGCCACCAGCTTGGCGTCGAGCTCGGGCCGGCGCACCTCGACGATGTTCAGCGTCACGTCGCCGGTGCACATCTGCGCGAGCTCCCTGCGCAGCGTCTCGATCTCCTGGCCGCGCTTGCCGATCACCACGCCCGGCCGCGCCGTGTGGATGGTGATGCGGCACTTCTTGGCCGGCCGCTCGATGACGATGCGCGAGATCCCCGCCGCCTTGAGACGGTCCTCGAGGAACTCGCGGATCCTCAGGTCCTCGGCCAGAAGGTCCCGGTACTCGCGCGGCTTGGCGTACCAGCGCGAGTCCCAGGTGCGGTTGATGCCGAGCCGGAGCCCGATCGGATTGACCTTCTGACCCATCAGGCCGTCTCCTCACGTTCGCGCACGACGATGCGCAGCTGCGAATAGGGCTTGAGGATGCGCCCCACCCGCCCGCGCGCCCGCGGCCGGAAGCGCTTGAGCACCAGCGACTTGCCGACGCTCGCCTCGGCCACGTACAGTCGGTCGATGTCGAGCCCGTGGTTGTTCTCGGCGTTGGCGATGGCGGACTCGAGCGCCTTCCTGACCATCGGCGCCGCCTTCCTGCGGCAGAACTCGAGGGTGACCAGCGCTCGGCCCACGTCCATGCCGCGGATCATCGCCGCCACGAGGTTGAGCTTGCGCGGGCTGATCCGCAGCCGCCTCGCCACCGCGAGGGCCTCGTTGGGCGCCACCCGGCGCGGACTCTTCGGCTTGCCCATCGCTCACTTCCTCTTGGCCTTCTTGTCCGCCCCGTGCCCGTAGAAGGTGCGCGTGGGGGCGAACTCGCCGAGCTTGTGGCCGACCATCTGCTCGGTCACGTAGACCGGGATGAACTTCTTCCCGTTGTAGACCGCGAAGGTCAGCCCCACGAACTCCGGCAGGATGGTCGAGCGGCGCGACCAGGTCTTGATCATCTCGTTGCGGCCCGACGCGCGCACCTTCTCGACCTTCTTCAGAAGGTGGCCGTCGACGAAGGGTCCCTTCCAGACGGAACGCGGCATGTCCGATCAGCCCTTGCGCTTCTTCGCCAGATGACGCGAGCGCACGATGAACCGGTCCGTGCGCTTGTTCTTCCGCGTCTTGGCGCCCTTGGTGGGCTTGCCCCACGGGGTCACCGGATGGCGACCGCCACGGGTGCGGCCGCCGTGGGGGTGGTCCACCGGGTTCATCGCCTCGCCCCGCACCACCGGGCGCCGCCCCAGCCAGCGGCTGCGCCCCGCCTTGCCGAGGCTCACGTTCTTGTTGTCCGGATTGGACACCGCGCCGATGGTGGCCATGCAGCGCGAGTGCACCAGCCGGATCTCGCCCGACATCAGCCGGATCTGCGTGTAGTCGCCGTCGCGGCCGACGATCTGGGCATAGGTCCCCGCCGCCCGCGCGAGCTGACCGCCCTTGCCGGGCTTCAGCTCCACGTTGTGGACGATGGCGCCCACCGGGATGTTGCCGATCGGCGCGGCGTTGCCCGGTTTCACCTCCACCCGCTCGTCGGCGATCACCGTGTCGCCCGGCTGCAGCCGCTGCGGGGCGAGGATGTAGGATAGTTCGCCGTCGGCGTATTTCAAAAGGGCGATCCAGGCCGTCCGGTTGGGATCGTACTCCAGCCGCTCGACGGTGGCCGGCACCCCGAACTTGCGGCGGCGGAAGTCGATGATCCGGTAGCGCCGCTTGTGGCCGCCGCCCTTGGTCCAGACGGTGATGCGGCCCTGGTTGTTGCGCCCGCCCGTCTTCCTGAGACCCTCGGTGAGGGCCTTGACCGGCCTGCCCTTCCAGAGATGGCTGCGGTCCACCAGCACCAGCTGCCGGCGGCCCGGGCTCGTGGGCTTGAAGGTCTTGAGGGCCATGGCGTCAGATCCCCGTCGTCACGTCGATGCTGTGGCCCGGCGCCAGCTTGACGTAGGCCTTCTTCCAGTCGGACCGCCGGGTCACGTGACCCCGCCGCCGCTTCGTCTTGCCCTTGACGATGAGCGTGTTGACCTTCTCGACCTTGACGCCGAAGATCGCCTCGACGGCCTTCTTGATCTCCGGCTTGGTCGCGTCCTTGCGCACCTCGAAGACGACCCGGTTGTGCTCGCCGGCGAGCGTCGACTTCTCGGTGACGATCGGCCGGATGATGATGTCGTACAGCTTCGGGTCCGTCATCGCAGCCGCTCCTCGAGCTGCTTCGCCGCCTCGCGGGTCAGCACCAGATGCTCGTGCCGCAGGATGTCGTAGACGTTGGCGCCGATCTGCGGCAGCACCTGCACCCGCGGGATGTTGCGCGCCGCCAGCGCGAAGTTGCGCTCGGGCACGTCCTCCGTCACGAACAGCACGCTCTCCCAGCCGAAGGCCCTGAGGCGCTCGGCGAGGATGCGCGTCTTCGGCTGCTCCAGCTCGGCCCGGTCCAGCACCACCAGCCGGCCCTCGCGCATGCGGTCCGACAGCGCGCACTTCAGCCCCAGCCGGCGCACCTTCTTGGGCAGGTCGATGCTCCAGTCGCGCGGCTTGGGGCCGTGCGCCACGCCGCCGCCCACGAAGATGGGCGCGTTGCGCGAGCCATGCCGGGCGCGGCCGGTGCCCTTCTGCCGGTACCACTTCTTCTTGGTGCGGTTGACCTCGCCGCGGGTCCTGGTGCTGGCGGTGCCGCGCCGCCGTTTGGCGAGCTGCCAGACCACCACCCGGTGGAGGATGTCGGGCCGCACCGGCGCCGCGAACACGCCATCGTCGAGCTCGATCGTGTCGACCTGCTCACCGAGCAGGTTCAGGACCGGCACCTGCATGGCTCACGCTCCCCCTTCGCCGGCCTCTTCTTCCTCGCCGACCACGTGGACCTCGAGCTCCTTGCCCTTCTCCACGATGGCCGCCGGCCAGGGCGCCTCCTTGGGCAGCTTCCTCTTCACCGCATCCCGCACCAGCACCCAGCCGCCCTTCGGGCCCGGCACCGCGCCCTTCACCAGGATGAGGCCGCGCTCGGGATCGACGCCGAACACCTCGAGGTTCTGCACCGTCACCCGGCGGTGGCCCATGTGGCCGGCCATCTTCTTGCCCTTGAACACCTTGCCCGGATCCTGGCGCTGGCCGGTGGAGCCGTGCGAGCGGTGGGAGATGGACACGCCGTGGGTGGCGCGCAGACCCCCGAAGCCCCAGCGCTTCATGGCGCCGGCGAAGCCCTTGCCGATGCTGGTGCCGGTCACGTCCACGTACTGCCCGGCCACGAAGTGGCCAACGTGCAGCCTGACCCCCACCGGCAGCAGCGCGTCCTCCGAGACCCGGAACTCGGCCAGCTTGGCCTTGGGCTCGACCCCCGCCTTGGCGAAGTGGCCGCGCATGGGCTTGGTGACGTTCTTGGGCTTGCGCCGCCCGGCACCGAGCTGGACGGCGGTGTAGCCGTCCTTCTCCTTCGTGCGCACGGCCACGACCTCGCAGTCCTCGACGTGGAGGACGGTCACCGGGATGTGGCTGCCGTCCACGCCGAAGACGCGGGTCATGCCGAGCTTCTTCGCGATCAGACCGGTGCGCATGCTCCCGCCCTCAGAGCTTGATCTCGACATCCACGCCCGCCGCGAGGTCGAGCTTCATCAGCGCGTCCACCGTCTGCGGCGTGGGGTCGATGATGTCGAGCAGCCGCTTGTGCGTGCGGATCTCGAACTGCTCGCGGCTCTTCTTGTCGATGTGCGGCGAACGGTTCACCGTGAACCGCTCGATCCGCGTCGGCAGCGGAATGGGGCCGCGCACGCGGGCCCCGGTCCGCCGCGCCGTGCCGACGATCTCGCGCACCGACTGGTCGAGCACGCGATGATCG
>BEIP01000236.1 GCA_002898955.1 bacterium HR39
CAACGAGGGCTGCGGCTACTTCCACGTCAACCAGCGCAGCGGCATACGGCTCGACGCCTACCGCGCCTTCCTGAAGCCCGCGCTCGGCCGGAAGAACCTCGCCGTGCTCACCCACGCGCTCGTCGAGCGGCTGGTGGTGGAGGAGGGGCGCGTGGTGGCGGTGGACGTCCTGCGCCACGGCACCCTGCCGGAGCGGGTGCACGCCCGGCGCGAAGTGATCCTCGCCGCCGGCGCGATCGGCTCGCCGCAGATCCTGCAGCTCTCCGGCATCGGACCCGGCTGGCTGCTGCAGGACCGCGGCATCCCGGTGGTCCACGAGCTACCGGGTGTGGGCGAGAACCTGCAGGACCACCTGCAGATCCGCCCGGTCTTCAGGGTCCACGGCTGCGTGACCCTGAACGATCTGGCGAACCGCCTCACCGGCCGGATGCGCATGGCGCTCGAATACCTGCTCCGGCGCACCGGACCGCTCACCATGGCACCCTCCACCCTCGGCGCCTTCGCGAAGAGCGATCCCTCCCTCGAGACGCCGAACCTCGAGTATCACGTGCAGCCCCTCTCGCTCGACCGCTTCGGCGCGCCGCTGCACCGCTTCTCCGCCATCACGCCTTCGGTGTGCAATCTGCGGCCCACAAGCCGCGGCTGGGTGCGCATCCGCTCGCCCGAGCCGCGCGAGCAGCCCGAGATCCGCCCCAACTACCTCTCCACACCGGAGGACCGCAGGGTGGCGGCGGACGCGCTGCGCCTCACCCGCCGTATCATGGCGGCGAGGGCGCTGGCCCGCTACCGGCCCGAGGAGTATCGGCCGGGTGCGGAGATCACCGGTGAGGAGGAGCTGGCGGATGCGGCGGGGCGGATCGGCACCACCATCTTCCACCCGGTCGGCACCTGCCGCATGGGCCCGGCCGACGATCGCACGACGGTGGTGGACCACCGGCTGCGGCTGCACGGCCTGCGGGGGCTGCGGGTGGTGGACGCCTCCATCATGCCCACCATCACCTCCGGCAACACCGCCTCGCCGGTGGTGATGATCGCCGAGAAGGCGGCGGACATGATCCGCGAGGACGCCCGGGCCGGATAGCGCGCCGGGACGCCCGGTCGGGCCGCGAAGCGCGGACCCCGGCGCGGAGGCCGGGGTCCGGAGGGCTCACTCGCCGAGGTACATCTCGATGCCGGGCGGCTGGACGTCCTCGCCCGGCGTGGCGCCCTCCACCTCGCCGGCCCGCCCGATGATGGTGGTGTCCACCGGGCAGTCCTTAATGCACGGCTCGACCGCGGTCGGCACGTCCGGCCGCGGATCCGGGATGAAGCCGTCGCGGTTGGGCATCTCCACGAGGTGGAAGTTGGTCTGATCGAGTCGCTCCTCGTAGTCGACGAGGTCGTTGAGATAGAGAACGTAGGCGGCGATCTTGTAGACCTAGTCGGGCGTGAGGGACTTCGGCTCGGGGAAGGGCATGGCCCGCCAGATGTAGTCGAACAGCGTCGAGGAATAGGGCCAGTAGCTGCCGACCGTCTTCTCCGGCCGCTGCGGGAACTGGTAGGTCAGCGTGCCGAAGCCACCGGCCAGCACCGGCCAGCGCCCGAGCCCCTCGCCGAAGTCGCCGTGGCAGTAGGCGCACTTCTCGAGGTAGAGGGGCTCGCCCTCCTTCGCCGTGCCGCTGCCCTCCGGCAGGCCCACGCCGTCCGGTCGCACGTCCTTGTTCCAGCCGGCGATCTGCTCCGGCGTGGGGACGACGCCGAGCCCCAGGTCCTCCGCCGCGGCGGGTGCCGCCTGCGCCAGCACCAGCGCCGAGGCCGCGAACAGGAGCTTACGCATTGACGTAACGCAGACGGACATTCTCGACCTCGCCGCTGGGCTTCACTTCCCACACCTGCTGGGCGTTGTTGTGGTACACGGACTCGACGCCGCGCATCTTCTGCAGGTCGTACATGGTGGGCTGGACGTAGCCGGTCTCGTCGATGGCGCGGCTCACCAAGAGCGCCCGCTCGCCGTTCCAGCGCCACGGGATCTCGAAGCGGGTGAGGCACATGGGGTAGACGGGATCCTGCAGCTTCGCCGTCTGCCAGTTGCGGCCGCCGTCGAAGGAGACGTCCACGCGGGTGATGCGGCCGCGTCCCGACCAGGCGAGACCGCGCACCGAATAGTAGCCCGGCCCGTTCAGCGGCTTTTCCGGACAGGGGAAGGTGATGACCGACTTGGCCTCCATCACCCAGGAGAAGATGTAGGCCTTGCCGCTGGGCAGCAGGTCGGTGTACTTCGAGGTCTCCTCGCGGGTGTACCACGGCTGGTCGCCCACCTCGAGCCGCCGCAGCCACTTCACCCACATGTTGGCCTCGAAGCCCGGCACCACGAGGCGGATCGGATAGCCCTGCTCCGGCCGCAGCGCCTCGCCGTTCTGGGCGTAGGCGACGAGGCAGTCCGCCAGCGCCTTCTCCATGGGAATCGAGCGGGTCATGGCCGCGGCGTCCGCCCCCTCGGCCAGCACCCACCTGGCGTTGGGCCTGAGGCCGGTCTGTTCGAACAGCACCCGCAGCGGCACGCCGGTCCAGTGGACGCAGTGGACCATGCCGTGGGTGAACTGCACGCCGTTGAGCTGGGCGTTGCGCCACTCCATGCCCGAGTTGGCCGCGCACTCGCAGAAGTAGAAGTGGCTCTCGGAGGGCATGCGTTTGAGGTCTTCCACCGTCAACATCAACGGCTTCTCGACGAGGCCGTGGATGATCAGGCGGTGGTCCTCCGGGTTCACCTCGGCGCGGCCGCCGTGGTGACGCTCGAAGCAGAGGCCGTTGGGCGTGACGAAGCCGTGCAGGTCCTGCAGCGGCGTGAAGTTCACCGTGCTCTCGGCCGATGCGGTGAGCCACGGCACCCAGCGGCGCTTGACGTGCTTCTCGTAGATGCTGGGCAGACCGTAGCCGCGGTCGTCCACGCCGGGGCCCAGCACCCGCGCCCATTCGGGCTCGTTGGGCGGCAGGTTCTCCGGATTGGCGGCGAGAGCCCTGCCGGCGGCGAGCGCACCGCCGCCCGCGGCCACGCCACCCGCCGCCACGGCACGCAGGAAGCGGCGGCGCGCCAGCGCCATGCCGTCCGGTCGGTCCTGTTCGCGTGTCATCCTCTCCCTCACCGATCGCTGACTCGACGACCCGTTGCCACCGCGCGGCGGCTCATCAGCGACGCATCATATACGGAGCGCCGGATGGTGCAAGCGCCCGCCGGCCGTCCGCGACATCGCGTCCCGCCTCAGCCGAGGAGCTCCAGCAGATACTCCTCGAAGGTGGTGCGCTCGTAGGCCTTCTCGCGCACGTAGCGGAACATGGCGAGGAAGGGATCCGGCTCCATGTAGCCCTGGATGCGCGCCACCTCGAGATGCCGGCCGGCCCGGCCGCCGCGTTCCGCGAGCCGCCGGTCGATCTCCTCGGGGCTGTCGGGGAAGAACTGGATCGTGGGCGTGAAGCGGATGGCGTACTTCGCCCGCATGTCCCGCTCGGCCAGCTCCTCGCCGTCGAAGTCTGTGACGGTGCGCGAGCCGACGAAATCGAGCTGGACCACGACGAAGTTGTTGCGCACATAATCGCATATGTCCGGCCGGGCGAAGTTGACGAGGTGCGTCTCCTTGCAGTAGGGACAGCCGGCGAGCTCCCAGAACACGGCGAAGGACTTGCCTTGGGCGACGGCCTCCTCGAGGTCCTCGCGCAGCACGAGGAAGCTCTCCAGGAACCAGTCCTGATGCCAGAGGCCGTCGTCGCCCAGCTTCGCCTCGCAGCCGGCCGCGCGCGCACCGCGCAGCCCCGCGAACAGGGCCGGCAGGAGGGCGATCCCGCCCACGACGGTACGCCTGCGGATGAAGCGGCTCATGGCCCGCACCTCC
>BEIP01000237.1 GCA_002898955.1 bacterium HR39
GCCCGCCGCTTCGCGAGGACTCCGACCGCGAAGCGCTGTGGTGGGGGCTGGAAGCGCGCATCCTCGACTGTGTCTCCTCCGACCACGCCCCCTACCGCATGGACGGGACGGGCAAGCTCGCGAAGGGGCCCCATCCCGGCTTCCACGAAATCGCGAACGGCATGCCCGGGATCGAGCTGCGGCTGCCGCTGCTGTTCGACGCCATGGTCGCGAAGGGGCGGCTCGGGCTTTCCCGCTTCGTCGAGCTCGCCTGCACCGCACCGGCGCGCATCTACAACCTCGCCGGCAAGGGCTCCATCGCGCCGGGCATGGACGCGGACATCGTCGTGTGGGATCCGGACGCCGAATGGGAGATCCCCGAGGGTCCGCGCTACGACCATGCGGGCTACACGCCCTATGCGGGGCTGCGGCTTCGCGGGCGCATCGCCCGGGTCTACCGGCGCGGCGAGCTGGTGGTGGAGGACGGCGAGGTGCGGGCGCAGCCGGGAAGCGGCCGCTTCCTGCCGCGCAGCGGCGGCGAGGCGGCGCGCCCGCGCGGCCGCCCCGGCCCGGAACTCGATCCGGCCCGCAACTTCGGCGCCGAGCTGATCTGAGCGCGGGTCCGGCCACGGGCTTCCGTTCACGGCGCGACAGCGGTCGCACGGGCGCGGGAGAGGGTCCGGGCCGACAGCCGGAACCTCGGATGTGCCGGTCTCGCGGATTCGGGGTCCGGCCGGTGACGGGACGACGCCTTCCGCGCGTGGACCGGCAGGTCGTGGGTCGATGCGTCCCGCTCCGTCCGGACCCACCGGTCCGTGATCCGGGTCACGGGCTCGCCGACGCCCCCACCCACGGGGACACCGGACCCGGCCAGAGGGTGGGCCCCGCCGGAAGCGGCCGGGGCGGTCGGTTGGCGTGCGGGCGCCGGCGCCCTTCCGGTGCCGCGGGGGATCCCGTTCCCGACGCTCTCCGGACGCTCCTCAGCCGCCGGCCCGGTCCTCCGGCTGCAGGGCGTAGCGGGCCGCCTCGCGGTCGTAGTCGGGAAAGCCGACCCGCTCCTGCAGGGCGGAGAACGACAGCAGCAGATCCCAGGGCGTCCGCCCGGCGGCGAGGGCCTCCAGCGCCCGTTCCATGGCGCGCATCGCCGCCGAGAGCAGGGTGAGCGGCCAGGCGACGATGCGGTATCCGATGGCCTCGAGCTCCACGGGCGGCAGCAGCGGCGTGTCGCCGCCCTCGACCATGTTCGCCACCGTCGGCTTCGACACCGCGCGGCAGAAGGCCTCCATCTCCTCGATGCTCTGCGGCCCCTCGAGGAAAAGCAGGTCCGCCCCGGCCTCCTCGAAGGCCTTCATGCGGCGCAGCGCCTCCTCGAAGCCGTGGGTGGCGCGCGCGTCGGTGCGGGCGAGGATCAGGATGTCGGCCCCTTCGTCGCGCGCGTCGCAGGCGGCGCGGATCCGCATCACCGCCTCCCCGAAGTCCACCACCTGCTTGCCGCGGGTGTGACCGCAGCGCTTGGGCCAGACCTGGTCCTCGATCATCACCGCCGCCGCACCCATGCGGGCGTATTCGCGCACGGTGCGCCTGACGTTGACGGCATTGCCGTAGCCGGTGTCGCCGTCGGCCAGCACGGGGATCGAGACGGCCGCGGTGATGTCGCGGAGCTGATCGCGCATCTCGCCGAAGGAGATCAGTCCCGCGTCGGGCCGGGCGAGGCGGGCGGCCGAGACGGCGAAGCCGCTCATGAAGGTGATCGGGAAGCCCGCGCGCTCGATCAGCCTCGCGGACAGCGCGTCGAAGCAGCAGGGCATGGGCAGGATGCCCGGGCGGGCGAGCAGCTCGCGCAGGCGGGCGGCGGGCGTGGTCATGGATCGCGCTCCCTCAGAACAGCGGGACTCCGAAGGGAAGCCACAGGGCGATGGCGGGGAAGAGATAGAGCAGGACGACCATGACGAGCATCACCAGCACGAACGGCCAGGTGCCGCGGGCCACCTCGGCGAGGCTGGCGCGGGCCACGGCCTGGATGACGAAGAGGTTGAGGCCGACCGGCGGGGTGATGAGCGCGCACTCGATCATGATGACGAAGTAGACGCCGAACCACACCGGGTCGATGCCGAGCGGCAGCAGCGCCGGGTGCAGGATCGGCATCATCAGCACCAGCATCGACAGCGCCTCGAGGAAGCAGCCCATCACCAGCAGCACCACGGTGACGGCGGCGAGGAAGCTGGCGGGGGTGTCGAAGGTGGCGAGCAGGACCTCCGAGAGGTCCTGCGGGATGCGGTAGAGGGTGATGGCCTTGCCGAACACCTTGGCGCCGGCCAGCACGAGGAAGATGGTGACGGTGGTGGCGGCGGATTCCTCCACCGCGGCGCGCAGGGTCGGAAAGTCGAGGCGGCCCATGAGCAGCGCGATCAGCAGCCCGCCGCCGAAGCCCACCGCCGAGGCCTCGGTGGGGGTGACGGCGCCGGCATAGATGCCGCCCACCACCACGACGGCCAGCACCACCATCGGCAGCGCGCGGGCCGTCTCCCGCAGCCGCTGGGCGAGGGGCAGCCTCGGCGGCACGCTCACGGCGGCACCGCGGGCGGCCTGCACGAGGGCGATCGCGACGAACAGACCGGAGAGCAGGATGCCCGGCACGACGCCGGCGAGGAACAGGTCGACGATGTTCTCCTCGGTCACCACCCCGTAGATGATCATGGGAATGGACGGCGGGATGAGGATGCCCAGCGTACCGCCGGCCGCGAGCAGCCCGAGCACGTAGCGCCGCTCGTAACCGCGACGCAGCATCTCGGGGATCGCCACGGTGCCGATGGTGGCGGCGGTCGCCACCGAACTTCCCGAGATGGCCGAGAACAGGGCGCAGGAGACGATGGTGGCGATGGCGAGGCCTCCCGGCAGCCGCCCGGTCCAGGCCTGTACGGCATCGAAGAGGTCGCGGCCGATGCCCGCCCGCAGCAGGATGTTGCCCATCAGCAAAAACAGCGGCACCGCCAGCAGCAAGAAATTGTCGAAGGTGGAATGCAGCGCCTGCGGCAGCATGAGCGGCGAGAAGCCGCCCGCCACCAGCAGGACGAAGCCGAGGGCGGCGAGCGCGAAGGCCACCGGCACGCCCAGCAGCAGGAGCAGCAGCAGCGCGGCGACGATGAGGAGCGTGGTCACCTAGTCGGCATCCCGCGCGAAGTCGAGCCGGAAGGCGGGATCGCGCCACAGCCGGCGGGCTTCCGCCGCCACCTGCACCAGCAGCAGGGCGCAACCCACCGGCACGGCGATCTCCGAGACCCACAGAGGCAGGTCGAGCATGGTGGCGGTCTTGCGGCCGAAGCGGATGGACTCGGCGACGATCCACAGCCCCCACACGAGCCCGCCGGCGGCGACCAGGGCGATCACGGCGAGCACGCAGGCGGCGCGCACGCGCTCGAGTGCTGCCGGCAGGCGCCCGCGCAGGATGCCGATGGCGATGAGCTGGCGGCTCTCGAGGAGATGGGCGGCCGCGAGCCAGCTCGCCCAGAGCTGGAACAGGCGCGAGAGCTCCTCGGCCCAGATGGTGGGCGCGTTGAACAGGTAGCGCGCCACCACCTCGTAGAGCAGCATGAAGCCGATGGCGAAGAAGATCCACGCCGAAAGCCGTGCGAGACGATCGACGAGACCCGCACCCACCGGCCGTGCCTCCCCGTGACGAAGGACCGACCTCCTCGAAAGGTGGCCGGCCCGGACGTCTCACTCGCCGCGGATCTTCGCCCGCAGCGCCTTCGCCTCCTCGACGAGCCGCGCCCCGAGCTCGCCGGCGTTCTCGGCGAACCAGGCGAACATGGGCTCGCTCGCCCTGCGCCAGAGTTCCATCTCCTCGGCCGTGGGCGTGTAGACCACCATACCGTT
>BEIP01000238.1 GCA_002898955.1 bacterium HR39
GCCGCCGGTGCGGACGGCTTCGTCGCCGCCTCGCCCGATCTCGTGGCCGGCTTCGAACGGGAGGCGCGCGAGCGGGCGATGCGGGCGGAGACGGAGTTCCGCGCCTTCTGCGAGGCCCACGGCGTTCCCTTCGACGACGGCGCCGCGGAAGGACCGTCCGGGAGCTTCCGCATCGAGGAGGGCGCGGGCCCCGGCGCACTCGCCGCCATCGCCCGCGCCTTCGACGTCACCGTCCAGGGTCGTCCGCGGCAGGACTCGCCGGTGCCGGCCATGTCGGCCCTCGAGGCGCTGCTGTTCGAATCCGGGCGGCCGGTGCTGGTGGCGCCGCCCGAGCCGCCGGCGGGCGAGGTGCTCGGCGAGACGGTGGTGATCGCCTGGAACGGCGGGACCGAGACGGCGCGGACCATCGCCTTCGCCATGCCGCTGATCCTTGCGGCGAAGCGGGTGGTGGTGCTCACGGTGAGCGGCGCCTTCGTGCCGGGGCCGAGCGGGGCGGAGCTCGTGGCGCGGCTTCGCCGCCACCGGCCCGACGTGGAGCTCGTGGAGCGGGAGAGCGAGGGGCGGGCCGCCGCCGGCGCCGCCATCCTTCAGGCGGTACACGAACTCGGAGGCGATCTGCTGCTCAAGGGAGCGTACACCACGAGCCGGCTGCGCCAGCTCATCTTCGGCGGCGCCACCAGCTTCCTGCTGGTCAACGCCGACGTGCCGATGATCATGGCGAACTGAGGCCATGGACGGCGTCGCTGTCCTGCGCGCGCTGCACCTGCTCGCCGCCGTGCTGTGGGTGGGCGGCATGGCCTTCGCCCATCTCGCGCTGCGCCCGGCCGCTGCCGGGCTGCCGGGCCGCGAGCGCCTCCTCCTGTGGCGGCGGGTGCTCGCCCGCTTCCTGCCGGTCGCCGGTGCTTCGGCGCTGGTACTGCTCGCGACCGGCCACCTCATGATTCCGCTGCTCTACGGCGCTCTCGCCCACGCGCCGCTCTTCGTGCACCTCATGCTCGGCCTCGGCTGGGTCATGGCCGTCCTCTACGCCGTGCTGGTGGCCGGACCGTGGCGGCGCTTCCGGGCGGCGGCGGATGCGGGCGGGGAGGGCGCCGCCGCCGAGCTCGCCCGCGTGCGCGCCGTCGTCACCATCAACCTCGTGCTGGGCGTTTTGGTGGTGCTGATCGCCGGCTTGCGCCCGGCGTGAGGGCAGGCTAGCCGTCGCGGGGGCGGCCGCGGCGCCGGGGCGCCGTGACGTATGGGTGCAGACGGGAGGGAGGATGCTCGCCATGCGATGGCATCTGCGCGGATTCGTGATCGCGGGCGTGCTGGGGCCGTGGCTCGCGGCGCCGCAGGCGGGGGCCTTCGTCGTGCCGCCCGCACCCGGGTCTTCCGGCTTCGTGCGCGTGCAGGCGGCCACCCCGCAGGCTCCCGGTGAAGAGGGGACGGCGGCGCGGCTGCGGGCGGTGATCGAGGGCATCCGCCAGCGCCTGCAGGAGACGGCACCGCCGGCGGAGGAGGGAGGGACGCCGGCACCGGCGGCGGGAACGGCCCAGGAGGACCTGCGTTCGCTGCGCGAGCGCTTCGCCCAGCTCGGCAGGGCCCTCGCCGACACCCGCCGCGAGCGCGACGAGCTGGCGCGCCGCCTGGCCGAGACCGAAAAGCGGCTCGCCGAGCTGCAAGCACGCGGCGAGGAGGAGCGCCGGCAGGCCTCCGCGGCCCTGCAGGAGCTGCAGAAGCGGCTCGACGAGGCGGAAGCCGCGCGGGCGAAGCAGCAGCAGGAGCTGGAGGCCCTGCGCGAGCGCACGGCGACGCTGGAGAAGGAGATCGCCGCGGAGCGCGAGCGGCGGGCCAGGGCGGAGGCCGCGGCCAGGGACGCCGAGCAGCAGATCGCCGAGCTCACCGCCTCGCTGCAGAAGGCCTGGGACGAGCGCAAGGGGCTCGAGGAGAAGCTGCAGCAGGTCCAGCAGGCCCTCGCCGGGCTCCAGCAGGAATCGGACCGGCAGCTCGCCGAAGCGCGCGAGCGCATCGGCGCCCTCGAGAAGGAGCGTGACGAGCTGCGCCGCGCCGGCGAGGCCCAGTCGCGGGAGAACGAGCAGCTCGCGGCCCGGCTCGCCGCCCTGCAGCAGAGAGTGGCGACACTCGAGAAGGAGAACCGGGAGCTGCAGGCGGTGGCGGCGGATGCGGTGGGCCAGCTCAAGGAGGTGAGCGACCGGCTGTTCGAGGCGCTGGCCGAGCGCGAGCGGCTCGCCCGCACCGTGGCGGTGCTGCGCGAGAGCAACGCGCTGCTCGAACAGCAGCTCGCGGCCCTCATCACCGGCACGTCGCCCGCGGCGGGAGCGGGCGCGGAGCCGGCGGCCGGACCGGCGGCGGAACCGGCGAAGGCCCGGCCGGAGGAGGGGACGCCATCGCAGGCCGAGCCGCCCGCCGCGGCTCCCGGGCCGCGCTCCGAAGCGTCGGCTCCGGAGGAGACGCGGGTGGCGGCGGCGCAGGCCGGAGGGCCCGCGTCCGGGCCCGCGGCGGTGCAGCCGGCGGCGGTGCAGCCCCTGTCGGTGGACGGGCTCGAGGTGTCGGCCACCGAGGACGGCTGGCTGCGCACCGTCCTCACCGGCCTCGACTTCGAGATCGGCAGCGCCGAGCCCAGGGCCGGCGCTGAGGAGATCGTGCGGCGGGTGGCGGCCCTCATCGCCCTCTACCCGGACAGCACGGTGCGGGTGGAAGGCCATACCGACGCGATCGGCGACGCCGACCGCAAGCGCGAGCTGTCGCTGCAGCGGGCGCGACGGATCCGCGACATGCTGGTGGCCATGGGGGTCGACCCGCGGCGCATCGAGGTGGCCGGCTACGGGGAGGAGCGTCCCATCGCCCCCAACGACACGCCGGAGGGGCGGGCGCGCAACCGCCGCATCGAGGTGCTGATCCGGCCGAAGCCGGGTCCGGTGCCGGAGCTGCGCACCGTCTCGGATTGACGTCCGCTCTTTAGGATTGTATTCCCAAATCCGCACATCCGTGCGGAGGACCCCCATGCACGTCGTCGAGGAAACGTCCGCCTTCACGGTGTCGCTGCCGGCCGTGAAGGTCCACCGTGTCGTCGGCCGCGCCGCCCGCCGCGCGCGGGCGCTGGAGGAGAAACTCGGCTGGGCGGCGGAACTCCTGCGCCTGCCCCTCGTCTGGCGCGAGAGCGAGGGCCGCGGCGTCAGGGTGGCGGTGCTGGACACCGGCATCGACGCGGACCATCCCGATCTGCGCGATGCCATCGAGGATGCGGCGGACTTCACCGGTCAGGGCGTGGAGGACCGCCACGGCCACGGCACCCACGTGGCCGGCATCGTCGCCGCCCGCCGCGACGGGCGGGGTTTCGCCGGCATCGCACCGCAGTGCCGGCTGCTGGTGGCGAAGGTGCTGAACGACGCCGGCGCCGGGACCCACGCGTGGATCGCCCGTGGCATCGACTGGGCGGTGGAGCGGGGCGCCGACATCCTCTCCATGTCGCTCGGCAGCGGCAGCCACAGCCCCGAGCTGTTCGCCGCGGTGCACCGGGCGCTCGCCGCCGGCCGCATCGTGGTGTGCGCGGCGGGCAACGACGGGGCGCTGTTCACCAACGGCATCGGCTATCCGGGCCGCTACGGCAGCGTCATCACCGTCGCCGCCCACGACCGCTACGGCCAGCCCACCGGCTTCTCCTCGCGCGGCGGCGAGATCGACGTGATGGCGCCGGGCGAGCGGATCTGGTCCACCTGGAAGGACGGCGGCTATGCGGAGCTCTCGGGCACCAGCATGGCCACCCCCTTCGTCGCCGGCCTCTGCGCGCTGATCCTCGCCAAGCACCGCGGCCCCGGTCCGCACCACACGCCGGTGCGCAACTGCG
>BEIP01000239.1 GCA_002898955.1 bacterium HR39
GTTGCCGACCTCGAGGCGGCACGTGCCTTCTACCGCGACGTGCTCGGGGCGACGGTCTCGGAGATCGAGGACCAGCCCGAACACGGCGTGCGCACCGTCTTCGTCGAACTGCCCAACACCAAGGTGGAACTGCTCGGCGTGCTTGGCGGGAATTCTCCCATAGCCGGCTTCCTCGCCCGCAATCCGCAGGGCGGCATCCACCACGTCTGCTTCGAGGTGGACGACATCCTCGAAGCCCGCGACCGGCTGAAGGCGGCGGGGCTGCGGGTGCTGGGCGACGGCGAGCCGAAGATCGGCGCGCACGGCAAACCGGTGCTCTTCCTGCATCCCAAGGACGCCTTCGGCACGCTCGTCGAGCTCGAGCAGGCATGAGCACCGCCGGCTGGATCGTCACCTTCGTCGTGGTCTGGTGGCTGGTGTTCTTCACCACGCTGCCCTTCGGCGTGCGTCCGCAGGACGAACCGGTGCCCGGCAGCGAAGCGGGGGCACCGGAGCGGCCCCATCTGTGGATCAAGGCGCTGGTCGCCACGGTGGTGGCGCTCGCCGTCACCTACGCCATCGACCGGGTGGTGGCGGCGGGGCTGATCTCGCTGCGCCCGGCCGTCACTCCCTGAGGACGGCCCCGCCCGCCGCATGGGAGGTCTGCGGGCGGCGGGCTTGCCGGGTGCGGTCCGCGCGCCGATAAGGGCCGGCGTCGGGGGAGAGTTCGGCATGGCCACGGCGGACACGCGCGGCATCGCGGAAAGGCGCGGCGAAGACGCGCTGGTGATCGGCCTGATCACCCTCGGCCACTTCTTCGCCCACTTCTACATCATCGCCCTGCCGCCCCTGTTCCCGGTGCTCGCCGCCGCGCTCGACGTGGGCTACACCGAGCTCGGCGTGGCGGTGGCCGTCCTCAACCTGCTCACCGCCGTCACCCAAGCCCCCGTCGGCGTGCTCGTCGACCGCTACGGCCCGGCGAAGATCCTGATCGCCGGACAGGCGGCCTTCGCGCTTGCCATGGTCGGCATCGGCCTGTTCCCGAGCTACCCGGTGCTGCTGCTCATGTGCGCCCTCGCCGGGCTCGGCAACGCCGTCTACCACCCGGCCGACTACGCCATTCTGGCCGCGCGGGTGAGCGAGGCGCGCATGGGCCGCGCCTTTTCGTTCCACACCTTCGGCGGCTATGCCGGCTTCGCCGCCGCCCCGCCGGTGCTGGTGGCGCTCGATGCGCTGTGGGGCTGGCGGGCGGCGCTCGTGGCCGTCGGCCTGGTCGGCCTCGCCGTGGCCGTGCTGATGGCCTTCGCCCGCCGCCATCTCCACGTGGAACCGCATCCCGAGGCGCCCCGGCGCGAGGGCGGCTCGCGCGCCGCCATCGCGCTCTTCCTGAGCCGGCCGGTGCTGCTCGCCTTCCTGTTCATCACCTTCTACGCCACCGCGCACGTCGGTCTCAACAACTTCACCGTCGCCTTCCTCGAGCGGCGCTACGGCTTCGACCTCGCCACCGCCAATGTGCCGCTCACCGTCTTCCTCGTCCTGAGCGCCACGGGGGTGCTGGCGGGCGGCTGGATCGCCGACTCCCTCCGCCGCCACGAACTGGTGGTGGCGGGCTGCCTGCTGCTCACCGCCCTGGTCGCGGTGCTGGTGGCCGAGTTCGCCTTCGCCCTGCCGACCCTCGTGCTGCTGTACGCTGTCTCCGGTTTCGCCATGGGCGTGGTGGCCCCCTCGCGCGACATGCTGGTGCGCAACGTGGCGCCGCCCGGCACGGTGGGGCGGGTGTTCGGCTTCGTCACCACCGGCTTCAACGTCGCGGGCCTCGCCGGACCGCCGGTGTTCGGCCTGGTGCTGGACTTCGGCCATCCGGCGCTCGTCATGTGGCTCGCGGCGCTGTTCTGCGTGATCACCCTGCCGACGGTGCTCTCGGCCTCGGCCGCCGGCCGGCCGGCCGCGGCCCGCACGCGCTGATCCCCGTGGAAAAGGGAAGGGGCGGCCGCGAGGCCGCCTCCGCGCTCCCGGCTTCCCCACGCTCAGGTGCTGCCCGCGGCCTCCGTGCGGGTGCGCTCGACGATCTCCTGCTGCAGCCGCTCGGGCACTTCCTGATAGTGGGAGAAGCTCCACTCGAAGAAGCCCGTGCCCTGCGAGAGCGAGCGCAGGCTCACGATCAGGTCCTGCATCTCCGACTGCGGGATCTGGGCCTTCACCTCGTCCCAGCCGGGCCAGCCGGGCTTGGCCTCGTAGCCGAGGATCTGGCCGCGCCGCTGGTTGACGAGCTGCAGGGTGCGCGAGGTGTACTCGCTCGGCACCGAGATGGTCACGTCGAGGATGGGCTCCAGCAGCACCGGACTGCAGCGCGGCAGGCCCTCCCTGAGGGCGAGGCCGACGGCCAGCTTGAAGGAGAGCTCGTCCGAATCGACGGTGTGGTACTGCCCGTCGAACAGGGTGATGCCCACGTCCACCACCGGGAAGCCCAGCGGCCCCTTGCGCAGGTATTCCTTCGCGCCGGCCTCCACCGCCGGGATGAACTGCTTGGGCACCGCGCCGCCCACCACCTTGTTCTCGAACTCGAAACCGGCGCCGCGCGGCAGCGGCCGGATCTCGATCTTGACGTCGCCGAACTGGCCGCGGCCGCCGGTCTGCTTCTTGTGACGGCCGTGGGCCTGGGTGCCCTTGCGGATGGTCTCGCGATAGGGCGTCTTCGGCGGGCTGGTCTCGACCGGGATGCGGTACTTGTGCTCGAGCCGGTCCAGCGCGACCCGCAGGTGCAGCTCCCCCTGACCCCACAGCAGCGTCTGCTGCAGCTCGGCGTCGTGCTCGACCCGCAGGCCCGGATCCTCGTCCACCAGCTTCGCGAGGGCGCCCGACAGTTTCACCTCGTCGGCACGGTTCTTCGGCCGGATGGCGAGAGCATAGAGGGGCTTCGCCGGCTCCACCCTCGGCAGGCGGGTCCTCGGCGGCTCGCCCGATCCCGCGACCAGGATGTCGCCGGTGCGGGCCTCCTCCATGCGGGCCAGCGCCACGATGTCACCGGCTCCCGCCTCCTCCACGGGCTGCTGCTGGGCGCCGAACAGGCGGTACACGCCGCCCACCCGCATGCCGGACATCTGCATCCCCTCGCGCAGCGTGCCGCGCCAGATGCGCACCAGCGACAGCTTGCCGAACTGCGGGAGCTGGTAGGTCTTGAGCACCTGCGCGAGCGCCGGCCCCTCGGGCTCGATGCGGTAGTGCTCGGCGCGCTCCTCGGGCGTGGGGGCCTCGCGGGCGATGGCCTCGATCAGCCGGCGCACGCCCTTGTCCTGCTCGGCCACGCCCACGAAGACCGGCACCACCAGATCCGCCCCCAGCGTGCGGCGCAGATCGCGCAGGATCTCCTCCTCGGTGGGGCGCTCGTCCTCGAGCAGCTTGGCCAGCAGGTCGTCGTCGAAGTCGGCCAGCGTCTCCAGCATGTCGGTGCGCGCCTGCCGCTCGCGCTCGCGGTACTCCTCGGGCAGCGGCATCTCCTGCGAGGGCGCGCCCTCGCGGTACGCATAGGCCTTCTCGGTGACGAGATCGATGTAGCCGACCAGATCCGCCCCGCGGCCGACGGGGTACTGGTGGGTGATGACCGGCCGCCGGCTGATCTCGCGCAGCCGCGCCACCAGGTCGCGGAAGCGCACCTCGGAGCGGTCCATCTTGTTGACGAAGAGGATGTGCGGGATCTCGAGCTCGTCGAGGAACTGCAGGATCGGCGCCAGGGTGATGATGCGCTCGAGGATCGGCTCGATCACCACCACGGCGAGATCGGCGCCGACCACGGCGTGCTGCATCTCGTGGACGAACTCGACCGATCCGGGGCAGTCGAGGATGTTGT
>BEIP01000240.1 GCA_002898955.1 bacterium HR39
GACGCGTACGTCGCCACCCTCGAATGAACCCCGCCGACAGGAGCCCCACGCCGTGAGCCGGCTTCCGCCCTGCTCTCCCGACCCCTTCATCTGGCGCCACATCGGCCCGCGGCCCGCGGAGATCGAGGCCATGTGCCGCGAGCTGGGCGCCGCCGATCTCGACGAGGTGATCGACCGCGCGTTGCCGCCGCAGATCCGCACCGCGCGCCCCCTCGACCTGCCGCCGCCGCTCGACGAGCACGAGGCCAAGAGGCGGCTCGCATCGTACGCCGCGCGGAACCGGCCCGGGCGCGCCCTCATCGGCATGGGCTTCTACGGCACGCGCATGCCGGCGGTGATCCGCCGCAACATCCTCGAAAACCCCGGCTGGTACACCGCCTACACCCCCTACCAGAGCGAGGTGAGCCAGGGGCGGCTCGAGGCGCTCATGGTCTTCCAGACCATGGTGGCGGACCTCACCGGCATGGAGGTGTCCAACGCCTCGCTGTTGGACGAGGCGAGTGCCGCGGCCGAGGCCATGACCATGGCCCGGCGCCTTTCGAAGCTCTCCGCCCGCACCTTCTTCGTCGACCGCGACACCCATCCGCAGACGAAGGCGGTGGTGCGCACCCGCGCCCGCTTTCTCGGCATCGAGGTGGTGGAGGACGAAGCGGAGCGCGCCGGTGAGCACGACGTCTTCGCGGCGCTGCTCTCCTATCCCGCCTCCTCGGGCGCGATCCGCGACCCGCGGCCGGTGATCGGAGCGCTGCACGCGCGCGGGGCGCTCGCGGTGGTGGCCACGGATCTCCTCGCCCTCACCCTGCTGATGCCGCCCGGCGAGATGGGAGCGGACATCGTGGTGGGCTCCACCCAGCGCTTCGGCCTGCCCATGGGGTGGGGCGGGCCGCACGCCGCCTTCCTCGCCGCCCGCATGGCGCACGTGCGCCAGATGCCCGGCCGCATCATCGGTCTCTCGGTGGACGCCCGCGGCCGCCCGGCCTATCGCATGGCGCTGCAGGCCCGCGAGCAGCACATCCGCCGCGAGAAGTCGACGAGCAACATCTGCACCGCCCAGGTGCTGCCCGCCATCCTCGCCACCATGTACGCCGTCTGGCACGGGCCCGAGGGTCTGCGGGAGATCGCGCAGCGCATCCACCGCCTCACCTGCGATCTCGCGCAGGGGCTGCGCCGGCTCGGCTTCGAGCCGCTGCACGGACACTTCTTCGACACCCTGACCGTGCGCACGCCCGGACGGGCCGCGGAGATCCACCGCCGCGCGCGCGAGCGCGACATCGAGCTGCGCGAGATCGACGCCGATCACGTGGGCCTGTCGCTCGACGAGCTCGCCAACGAGGCGCTGGTGGCCACGCTGCTCGAGGTCTTCGCCGGCGAGCCGGTGGAGGGGCCGGAGCCTTCGGACGATCCGGCCATCCCCGAAGGGCTCGCGCGGACCGGTGGGTATCTGCGCCATCCCGTCTTCCACGAGCACCGCTCCGAGACGGAGATGATGCGCTGGCTGCGCCGGCTGCAGGAAAAGGACATGGCGCTCGATCGCTCCATGATCCCGCTGGGATCGTGCACCATGAAGCTCAACGCCGCGGCCGAGCTCGAGCCCATCCTGATGCCCGGCTTCGCCGACATCCATCCCTTCGTGCCGAAGGAGCGGGCCGAGGGCTACCGGCTGCTGCTGCGCGATCTCGAGGCGTGGCTGTGCGAGATCACGGGCTTCGATGCCGTCTCCTTCCAGCCCAATGCCGGAAGCCAGGGCGAGTACACCGGTCTTCTGGTGATCCGCGCGTATCACGAAAGCCGCGGCGAGGGGCACCGGGACGTGTGCCTGATCCCGGCCTCGGCGCACGGCACCAACCCGGCCTCGGCGGTGATGGCGGGCCTGCGGGTGGTCACCGTGGCGTGCGATCGCGAGGGCAACGTCGACCTCGCCGATCTGGAGGCCAGGGCGCGCGAGCACGCCGACCGGCTCGCGGCGCTGATGGTGACATATCCCTCCACCCACGGCGTGTTCGAAGAGACCATCCGCGAGATCTGCGAGATCGTCCACGCCCACGGCGGGCAGGTCTACATGGACGGCGCCAATCTCAACGCCATGCTGGGCCTCGCCCGCCCGGCCGAGCTCGGCGCCGACGTCTGCCACCTCAACCTCCACAAGACCTTCGCCATTCCCCACGGCGGCGGCGGTCCCGGCATGGCGCCCATCGGCGTGAAGAAGCACCTCGCGCCCTTCCTGCCGGGCCATCCGGTGGTGCCGGGCGTCAATCCGCACGCGAAGGACGGCAGCGAGGTGGGGACGGTGGCGGCCGCACCCTACGGCTCGCCCATGATCCTCCCCATCTCCTGGGCCTTCATCGCCATGATGGGGGCGGAAGGCCTCACCCTCGCGAGCAAGGTGGCGATCCTCAACGCCAACTACGTGGCGCACCGCCTCGATCCCCACTTCCCCGTGGTCTACCGCGGCAAGCGGGGCATGGTGGCGCACGAGTGCATCGTGGACCTGCGGCATCTGCGCAGGGCCACCGGCCTCACCGCCGAGGACGCCGCCAAGCGCCTCGCCGACTTCGGCTTCCACGCGCCGACCCTGTCCTGGCCGGTGCCCGAGACCATGATGATCGAGCCCACCGAGAGCGAGCCGAAGGCCGAGCTCGACCGCTTCTGCGAGGCGATGATCGCGATCCGCGGGGAGTTCGCCGCGGTGGAGCGGGGCGAGATGAAGGCGGAGGAGAGCCCGCTGCGCCACGCCCCCCATCCCGCCGACCTGCTCGCCGAAGACGAGTGGAAGCGGCCCTATGCGCGCCGGCAGGCGGTCTTCCCGCTCCCTTGGGTGGCGGAGGCCAAGTACTGGCCGCCGGTTGCGCGCGTCGACAACGTCTACGGCGACCGCCACCTGGTCCCCGTCCTGCCGCTGCCCGGTGAGTCCCGCGAGGAGGGCGGTCGCGCCGCCTGAGGGCCGCCTTCCTCCCGTGCCCGCCGGCGGCCCCGTCCCCACATATCCGGCGGGGAGACGGGAGGCGGAAGATGGCGGTCCCGGCATCGGTGGAGGAGCGGCGCGCGGCGCTGGAGGCGCTGCGGCGGGAGGCGGAGTCCTGCCGGCGCTGCGATCTGTGGCGCGATGCCACGCAGCTCGTGTTCGGCGAGGGGCCGGTGGACGCCCCGGCCATGCTGGTGGGCGAACAGCCGGGCGACGTGGAGGACCGCACGGGGCGGCCCTTCGTCGGCCCGGCCGGGCGGGTGCTGGACCGGGCGCTGGCCGAGGTGGGGCTGGAACGTGAGCGCCTCTACATCACCAACGCCGTCAAGCACTTCAAGTTCAGCAGCCGCGGCCGCCGGCGCATCCACCAGAAGCCCGATGTCGGCGAGATCGAGGCCTGCCGCGTGTGGCTGCTGCGCGAGATCGAGATCGTCGACCCGCCCGTCGTCGCCGCCCTCGGCGCCACGGCGCTGCGGGCGCTCACGGGCCGGGTGACGGCTGTCACCCGCCTGCGCGGGCGCTTCCTGTCATGGGAGGGGCGCGAGCTCTTCGTCACCGTCCACCCCTCCTCCATCCTCAGGATCGAGGACGAAGCGGCCCAGGAACGGGCGTATGCCGCCTTTCGCGCCGATCTCGTGAAGCTGGCGGCGCGGCTGCGCAACGAGGCTCCGGGCGTGACGCCGCCGGCCCAAGGCCGGCTGTTCGGCTGAACGAAGACCCGCACAGGCCACGGCGCGGGCGAGCAGGCGCTCGTTGGGCAGCTCGATGTTGACCTCGAGCACCGAGAGGTCGTCGCCCCGCTCCAGCTCGACCTTTACCCGCTCCTCGTCGATCTCGACGTATTTGCGGATGACGTCGAT
>BEIP01000241.1 GCA_002898955.1 bacterium HR39
CGCTATCCGGAATGCCGCTACACCCGCCGGCTCCCCGACATCGCGGCGGACGCGGGCGAGCGCAGCGACCGGCTGCTCGGCACCGATCCCGACACCGGCGAGGAGGTGTGGCTGCGCTTCGGCCGCTTCGGCCCTTATGTGGAGCGCGGCGAGGGCGAGGGGCGGGCGCGGGCCTCGCTGCCGAAGGACTGGACGCCCGAGTCGGTGGATCTGGAGAAGGCGCGGGCGCTCCTTGCGCTGCCGCGCGAGCTCGGGCGCGATCCCGGGAGCGGCGAGCCGGTGGTGGCTGGCATCGGCCGCTACGGCCCCTACGTCCAGCGCGGCGACCGCTACCTGCGCCTGTCCGGCAGCAACGAGGTGTTCACCATCGACCTCGACGAGGCGCTGCGGCGGCTGGCCGAGGCGGAGGCCGGCGGGAAGGTGCGGCGGACCAGCACCGTGCTGCGCGAACTCGGCCCGCATCCGGAGGACGGCAAGCCGGTGCGGGTGATGAAGGGACGCTTCGGTCCCTACGTCGCCCACGGGCGTACCTTCGCGAGCCTGCCCAAAGACGCCGATCCGGAGAGCGTCGACCTCGCCGCGGCCGTCGAGCTGCTGGCGGCCAGGGCCGCGGGCGGTCGGAAGAAGTCCGGCGCGAAGGCGAAGGCGGGCGCGACGAAGGGCACCCGCAAGGCCGCGTCCTACACCATCACCCGCAAGACGTCGGCGCGGCGGACGTCGGCCGTGGCGAAGGGCGGCGGCAGTGCCAAGGCGGCGGCGAAGACGACCATACGCCGCAGGGCGAAGGGCGCCTGAAGCGGACGCGGCACCACGGACGGAAGCGGATGGCACCGAGACGCGAGCGCAGGAAGGGAGGACGTGCGGCCGCCGGCGAGGGACGCACCCGCCGGGGCGGGCCGCCGCTTCCCGGTGCCGACGAGATCGTCGCCTTCGCCGCATCGCGCGGCGGCTTCGCCACCACCGAGGAGATCGCCCGCCACTTCGGCGTGCGCGGCCGGGCGAAGCTGGAGCTGCGCCGGCTCCTCGAGCGGTTGCGCAGTGAAGGAAGGCTCCTGCGCCGGCGTCCGCGCCGGGGGCGGGTGAAGGTGCCACCGGTGGCCGAGGTGATCGTCACCGGCATCGACGAGGACGGCGAGCTCTACGGCGAGACCCCGGCCCTGCCCGGCGCCACGGTGCGCATCCTGGTGGAGGAGGCGAAGGGCGCCGCGCCCGCGGTGGGCGATCGCGTGGTGGCGCGGCTGCTGCCCACCCCCGAGGGCGAGTTCGAGGCCCACGTGCTGCGCCTGCTGCCGAAGCCCGTCAAGGAGGTGGTGGGTCTGGTGGAGGAGGCGCCGTGGGGGTGGATGCTACGCACCCTCGGCCGCAGGGACGTGAAGGAATTCCGCCTGCAGCCGGGACGCCTGGAGCCGAGGCCCGGCCTCGTGGTGCGCGCCACGCTGCGGGCGCTGCGCCCCTTCGGTCCGCCCGAGGCGACGGCGGTCGAGATCATCGGACCGCTCGACGATCCGGCCACCATCACCCCGGCCACCGCGCTGCAGCACGGCATCCCGCTCTCCTTCGCCGCTCCGGTGGTGCAGCGGGCCGAGGAGCTGCACCCGGCCACCCGCCGCGGGCGCGAGGACCTCACCGACATCCCGCTGGTCACCATCGACGGCGAGGACGCCCGCGACTTCGACGACGCGGTGTGGGCCGAGCCGGACCGCTCGGAGGACAACCGCGGCGGCTGGCATCTCGTGGTGGCCATCGCGGACGTGGCCTTCTACGTCCGCCCGGGCGATCCGCTGGACGAGGAGGCGCGCCGGCGCGGCAATTCCGTCTACTTCCCCGACCGCGCCATCCCCATGCTGCCCGAGCGGCTCTCCAACGATCTGTGCTCGCTGCGCCCGAACGAGCCGCGCGCCTGCATCGCCGTGGACATGCGCATCGACCGGCAGGGCCGGATCAAAAGCGCCCGCTTCCGCCGCGGGATCATGCGCTCGCGGGCGCGGCTCACCTACACCCGGGTGCAGGCGGCGCGCGAGGGGCGTTTCGACGGGGAGACGGAGAAGCTGTGGGAGCCGGTGCTGGAGCCGCTCTACGGCGTCTACGACACCCTGCGGCGCGCGCGGGAGCGGCGCGGCTCCCTCGATCTGGAGCTTCCGGAGTACAGGGTCGTCCTCGCCGCCGACGGCCGGCCGGTGGATGTCCAAAAGCGGCCGCTCCTCGAGAGCAATCGGCTGATCGAGGAGTGCATGATCGCCGCCAACGTCGCGGTGGCCGAGGCGCTGCACCGGCGCAAGGCCCCGATCCTCTACCGGGTGCACGACGCGCCCGATCCCATGAAGCTGGAGGCGCTGGCCGACTATCTCGAGCGGGCGGGCATCCCCTGGAGCCGTACGAGCAAGAAGCCGGGAGACTTCACCCGCCTGCTGCGCTCCATCGAGGATCCCGCCACCTACGAGACGGTGGCGCTGTTCGTGCTGCGCTCCATGGCGCAGGCGGTCTATTCGCCCCACAACATCGGCCACTTCGGCCTCAACCTGCGCCACTACACCCACTTCACCTCGCCGATCCGCCGCTACAGCGATCTCACCGTCCACCGGGCACTGATCCGCGTCTTCGACCTCGGTCCCGGCGCCGAGAAGGGGCCGGCGGCGATCGACGAGCTGGAGGAGCTCGGCAAGCACCTCTCGAAGACCGAGCGCACCGCCATGGAGGCGGAGCGCGACGCCCTGCAGCGCTTCGTTACCCTGCTGCTGAAGGACCGGGTGGGCGCGCGCTTTTCCGGCCGCATCACCGGCGTGCAGGCCTTCGGCGTCTTCGTCGCGCTCGACGAGACCGGCGCCGACGGCTTCGTGCCCGTCTCCATGCTGGGTGACGACGCCTTTTACTACGACGAGGCGCACCACGCGCTCGTGGGCCGCGAGAGCGGCGAGACCTTCGGGCTCGGTGACCGGGTGATGGTGGAGCTGGTGGAGGCCGACATCGCCCGCGGCGGCCTGCTGTTCCGCATCGAGGAGCACGAGCGGGCGCACGGCGCGAGGCTCGCCCGCGAGGCCTGGGAGATGAGCGGGCGGGGCCGTGGCCGGCGCGTGGCGCGCGGACGGCGCTTTCGCCGCGCCGCCGCCCGCTGAGGCGGCATGTTCGGAGCACCGCGCGACCTCTGGCTGGTGGTCGCGAGTGCCACCTTCGTCGGCACCACCATCTCCCTCAACCTGCCGCTGCTCTCATTGGTGCTGGAGCGGGCCGGATGGGACAGCGGCGCCATCGGGCTCAACGCCACCGCCGCCGGCCTCGGGATCTTCCTGATCGCCCCGCTGCTGCGCGCGCTCGGGGCCGCGCTCGGTGCGCGCGGCGCCATGGCGCTCGGGGCGCTGGTCGCGGCCGCCGGCATGCTGCTGCTGCCGCTCCGCATCGACTTCGCCTGGTGGTACGCGGTGCGGCTCCTCGTGGGCACCGGCACCTCGCTGGTGTTCGTGATGAGCGAGGCGGCCATCAACGCGCTCACCCCCGAGCACGCCCGCGGGCGCATCCTCGCGCTCTATGCCACCGTCTTCTGCCTCGGCTACGTGGCCGGTCCCGCGGTGATCGCCGTGTCCGGTCCCGAGGGCTGGCCGCCGTTTCTGGCGAGTGCCGCCCTGTTCGTGCTGGGCGCGCTGCCGGCGCTGTTCGCCCGCTCCATCGACCGGGCGCTGGCTCCGGGCAGCTCGCGCGCCGGGGTGACCACATGGCTGTCGGTGCTGCGCCGCGGCGCCATGCCGTTTCTCACCATCTGCGTCTTCGGCTTCGCCGAGACCGCCGTCTTCGCCCTGTGGCCGCTCTACGCCGTGGCGGCGGGGGCGG
>BEIP01000242.1 GCA_002898955.1 bacterium HR39
GGCGGCGAGCGGGGCCGGATCAAGCGGCTCGTGGCCGTGGGCCGCATAGGCCTCGGCCAGCATGGCCGCGATGCGGCGAAGGCGCTCCAGCTCCTCGGGGCGGGTCTGCTCGAGGCTGGAGTTCACGAAGGCGAAGGGCAGGATCACCACCTTCGCCGCCCGCGCCGGCGCGGCGGCCGCCACCAGCAGCAGGCACAGCACCAGCAGACGGGACACGACGGACCCCCTTCGCGGGCGAAGAGAGGGCCCGGTGCCGGGCACCGGGCCCCCGTTCTTCAGCCCCTGATCCACCTGGCCGTCAGTCGCCCAGCGTCCACACGGTGAGCTGGCCGCCGAGGCTCGTGTACTGCGAGAGCGCCCGGTACGCGCCCACGGCGCCCAGACCCGCGGTCTCCTCGGTCAGGCCGGCCGCGAGGCCGATGCCGGCCCAGCCGCCCACGCCCGAGTACACCGCGATGTACTGCTTGCCGTCGTGGAGGTAGGTCATGACGTTGCCGATGATGCCCGACGGCGTGCGGAACTTGTAGAGCAGCCGTCCGGTCGCCGCGTCGACCACCTTGAGGTAGCCGTCGAGGGTGCCGTAGGCCGCGATGCCGCCCGCCGTGGTCAGCACGCCGGACCACACCGAGAAGCGCTCGATGTTGACCCACTTGTGCTGGCCCTTGACGGGATCCCAGGCACCGACGGCACCCAGGGTGTCGCCGCCCGGCGCCGGGTACATGCGCACGGTGGCGCCCACGTAGGGCTGGCCGGCCGTGTAGCTCACCCGGAAGGGCTCGTAGTCCATGCAGACCGTGTTGTAGGGCACGATCATGAGCCCGAGGTCCGGGTTCCACGCCGCCGGCTGCTGGTCCTTGGTGCCGAGCGCGGCCGGGCAGATGTTGGTGGTGGTGACGTCCTCACCGTTGAGGTGGGTCGAGTAGCGCGGATCCCGCTCCGGCAGACCGGTCCCGAGATCGATGCGCTTCGCCCAGTTCACCCACGGGAAGGCCTTCTCGGCCACCAACAGCTCACCGGTGACGCGGTCGAGCGTGTAGTTGAAGCCGTTACGGTCGACGTGGAAGAGGAGCTTCCTCATCTTGCCGTCGACCTCGGCCTCGAAGAGGATCATCTCGTTGACGCCGTCGTAGTCCCACTCGTCGTGGGGGGTCATCTGGTAGACCCACCTGGCCACGCCGGTGTCGGCATCACGTGCGAAGATGGTCATCGACCACTTGTTGTCGCCCGGCCGCTGCACCGGGTTCCACGTGCCCGGATTGCCCGAGCCGTAGTAGACCAGGTTCAGCTCCGGATCGACCGAGATCCAGCCCCAGGTGCAGCCGCCGCCCAGCTTCCACTGGTCGCCTTCCCACGTCTTGAGGCTGGAGTCCTTGCCGACCGGCTTGCCGAGCTCGGTGGTCTTCTCCGGGTCGAACAGGATCTCGTCGTCCGGACCCATGGAGTAGGCCCGCCACACCATCTTGCCGCTGTTGATGTCGTAGGCGGTCAGATGGCAGCGGACGCCGAACTCGCCGCCCGAGATGCCCACGTAGACCTTGTCCTTGTAGACCATCGGGGCGGAGGTGCCCGTCTCGCCCTTGGACGGATCACCGTTCTTGGCCTGCCAGATCACCTGGCCGGTCTTGGCGTCCAGCGCCACCAGCGTGGTGTCGGCCTGGTGCAGGAAGATCTTGCCATCCGCGTAGGCGACGCCGCGATTGACGGTATCGCAGCACATCACCGGGATGACGTTGGGATCCTGCTTCGGCTCGTACTTCCAGATGATCCGGCCCGGCTCGTTGAGGTCGAGGGCGTAGACGATGTTGGGGAACGGCGTGTGGATGTACATCACGTCGCCGATCACCAGCGGTCCGCCCTCGTGGCCGCGCAGCACGCCGGTGGAGAACGTCCAGGCCACCTCGAGGTCCTTGGCGTTCTCGGTGTTGATCTGCGCGAGCGGGCTGTAGCGGGTGTTGTGGTAGTCGCGGCTCTGCATCGGCCAGTAGGCCGGATTGGCCTGCAGCGTCAGCAGTTCCTCGTTGGCCAGCGCGGACCCGCCGACGAGCAGCGCCACCACGGCAGCGCCGGAACACAGCCAGTGCCTTCGCATGTGCCTAGCCTCCACTTGCACTGTGGCCGCGACCGGGCGCACGACGGGACGAGGACACTCCCTCCCGTTGCGGTCCTCTCGCGGGTCGACGGTCTCGGCGGCCGTCCTTATCCCCGCGGGGTGATACCGCCCGATCCGGCGGACACCCGGACAATACACACCGCGAACCTCGCGCGCAAGGGGGAAGCGTGGATGTCTTCGACACTCCCGAGGTCGATCGTGCGGTGCACCAGGAGTCCGCAACTGTTGCGCTGCAGCGCAACATGAAGAAAGGGCGTTTCAACCGCTGGTGATATTCGCCGCAGGCGCGGCGGGCCTTGCGGCACCGGTCACCATTTGCACCGCAACGGCCCTGCGCTACAAGCCGGACGGCGCCGCGGCCGGCGCCGGATCAGGGAGGAGGAGCCGTGGCGATGCTGCCGAAGTGGGACGAGACGCCCGGCGCCGCGCGGGCGGCCATGGCCGTGCTGGCCGTCCTCGTGGTGCTGCTGGGCGCCGGGTGGCTGTGGTCGCGCAGCAGCGCCTCCGCCGCCATCGGCGAACTGCAGGAACGCGTGGCGGCGCTGGAGCAGGAGCTCGGGGCCACCCGCGGCGAGCGCGACCGCCTGGAGCAGGAACTGGAGGCGCGCCGCGCCACCGAGGGCGAGCTCGCCGACGCCACCGCGCGGCTGGAGGAGGCGAAGAGACGTCTCGACGAGACGCTGAAGACGCTGGGCGAGCGGGAGCGGGAAGCGGCGGAACTCGGGAAGCTCCTCGCGCAGCGTCGCGAGGAACTGAAGGCACTCGAAGCCCGCATGGACGGGCTGCGCGCCGCCATCCAGAAGCGGCTCGCCCAGCTCGGCGAACTGGAGCGGCGCGAGGCGGCCCTGAAGGACTCGGTGGCTGCGCTCGAGCGCACGCTCGAAGAGCGGCGCACTGAACTCGCGGAGCTGGAGACGACCCTCCGGGCCCGGCGTGCCGCGGTGGGGGAGCTGGAAGAGCGCATCGGCACCCTCCAGCGCGACCGCCAGGCGGCGGAAAAGGCGGCGGCCGAGGCGGCACAGCGCGCGGCGGCGGCGAAGGAGCGCCTCGCCCGTCAGCTCGCCGTGCTGGGCGACATCGAGCGGCGGGTGGCGGAGATGGAACGGCAGGCCCGGGAGCGGCAGGCGGCCCGCGGGGAGCTGGAGGCTCGAACCCGCGAGGCCGGAGAGCAGCTCGCCCGCCTGCAGCAGCGCCTCGCCGCCCTCACGGCCGAGATCTCCACCGCCCAGCAGGAGCGCGACCGCCGCGCCCACGAGCGTCGCGTGCTGCGCGAGGAGATCGCCTCTCTCGAGAAGCGGCGGGCGGAGCTGCACGCGGCCGTGGCGACGGCCGGGGAGCGGCTCGCGCGGCTGAAGGAGGCCATGGAGATGCACGCCGGCGCCCTCGAGGCGCGCCGGCGGGCCATGGAGCAGGCCCGGGCCGAGCTGCAGCGCACCCTCGAGCAGTTGGCGGCGGGAAGCCGTGAGGTCGAGCGGCAGATCCGGGCGCTCGGCGAGGACTTCGCCCGCGGCGCGCAGGAGCTGGCGCCGCTGCTGCCGCAGGGCGGGGCCGGGCCGAAGCCGCAGGGCGCCGGAGCACCCGCGTCGTGATCCGCGCCCTCGCCCTCGCCGTCGCGATCCTCGCCGCCGCACCCGTTCCGACGGGTGCGGCGGAGCTCGTCGAGGTGGCGGCCGGCCTCCTCGTGAGGGAAGGCGTG
>BEIP01000243.1 GCA_002898955.1 bacterium HR39
CAGCCGGCGGTGGTCGAGCACCTCGAGGCGCTGCGCCGCGACGTCATCGACCACGTGGAGGTCTTCCTCGCCCTGCCCGAGCAGGTGCGCCCGGCCGCACCCGGCAGCGAGGAGATGCATCCGCTCTTCCGCCGCTACGCCGTCAACCTCTTCGTCGACAACGCCGATCTCGCCCACGCACCGGTGGTGTGGGAGGACGATCCGACCTACGAGCACCTCGTGGGGCGCATCGAGCACCGGGCCGAGATGGGCGCCCTGTTCACCGACTTCCTGCTGGTGCGCGCCGGCGCCCTGCACCGGGCGAACGGCGGCTTCCTCGTGCTCGACGCCGCCGAGGTGCTGGCCCGCCCCTTCGCCTGGGACGCGCTCAAGCGTACGCTCGCCGCCGGGCGGGTGCGCATCGAGCCGGCCCTCGCCGGACTGGGGCTGCCCGTGACCGTCGCCCTCGAGCCCGGGCCGGTCCCCGTCGACGTGCGCGTGGTGCTGGTGGGCGAGCGGCTGCTCTACTACCTGCTGGCCGAGCTCGACCCGGAGTTCCGCCGGCTGTTCAAGGTGGCGGCGGACTTCGACGAGGCCCTGCCGCGCCGGGACGGGACGCTGCGCCTGTACGCCGGCTTCGCCGCAGGGCTGGTGCGCCGCGAGGGGCTGCTGCACCTCGAGGCCGGCGCGCTCGCGCGGCTTCTGGAAGAGGCGGTGCGCCTGGCGGGCGATCGCACCAAGGTCTCGACGGATCTCGAGACGCTGGCCGACATCGTGCGCGAGGCCGATCACCTCGCGCGGCGCAACGGTCGCGCGCGCATCACCTCCGGAGACGTGGAGGCGGCGGTGGCGGCCCGAGAGCGACGCGCCTCGCGCCTGCGCCAGGCGGCCCTCGAGATGACGCTGCGGGATGTGGTCCACATCCCCACCTCGGGGCGAGCCGTCGGCCAGATCAACGGCCTCTCGGTGATCGAGCTCGGCGGCTACGCCTTCGGGCGCCCGAGCCGCATCACCGCCCGCGCCCGCATGGGCGCGGGGCAGGTGGTGGACATCGAGCGGGAGGTGAAGCTGGGCGGCCCCATCCACTCGAAGGGCGTGCTCATCCTCGCCGGCCATCTGCTGGCCCGCTACGCGCTCGACGTGCCGCTCTCGCTCTCCGCCACGCTGGTCTTCGAGCAGAGCTACGGGCCGGTGGAAGGTGACAGCGCCTCGGCGGCCGAACTGCTCGCCCTGCTCTCGGCCATCTCCGGCGCACCCCTCGCCCAGAACCTCGCCATCACCGGCTCGGTCGACCAGCACGGCCGCATCCAGGCCATCGGCGGGGTCAACGAGAAGATCGAGGGGTTCTTCGAGCTCTGCGCGGCGCGCGGGCTGGACGGAAGCCACGGCGTGGTGATCCCGGCCTCCAACGTGGAGCACCTGCAGCTGCGCGCGCCGGTGTGCCGGGCGGTGGCCGAGGGCGGGTTCCACGTCTGGGCCGTTGGGCACGTGGACGAGGCCATTCCGCTGTTCTTCGGCATTCCGGCGGGCGAACGGGGGGCGGACGGCCGCTTTCCCGAGGGCACGCTCCACCGCCTGGTGGAGGATCGGCTGCGGAGCTTCGCCGAAGCGCGCCGGAGCTTCGCCGCCGAGGCGAAGGAGGAAGGCGCGGCGCGGCGGGAGGAGGAAGCGTGAGCGGCGAGGGCGGACGGCTGGTGCTGGTGGTGAGCGCGCGGGCGGATCTCGCGCGCATCCGGCGGTTCCTGCGCACCGCCGGCGCGGTGCGGCGGGAGCTGCTCGCCGTCTACGTGGAGGACCGCGCGCTGCTCGCCGTGGCCGGTCTGCCCTTCGTGCGGCTGGTCGGCCCGTTCGGCCGCGTCGAGCCGCTCACCCCCGAGCAGGTCCGCCGCACGCTCCGGCTGCACGCCCTGCGGGTGGAGGAGGAAATCCGCCGGGTGGCGGACGGCAACGGCCTGCTGTGGCGTTTCGTCGCGGTGAGCGAGGAGGTGGAGGTCGGCGTCGCGCCGCAGGACGTGCTCGCGCTCACGCCGGAGGACGCGGCGCTGGTGCTGGAGGCCCTGGGGCCGGAGGTGCTGACCCGCGACGGGCCGCTGGTGCTGCTGACCGGCGAGGGCGGACGGCTGGTGCTGGCCACCGCCGGCGACGGACGGGCCGTCGAGGTGGCGCAGCGGCTCGCTGCGGCCCTGCACGTGCCGCTTGTGGTGCTGGCGGTGGGGGACGCCGCCTTCGAGGTCCGCGCCCGGCTGGGCGGGGATGTCGCCATCGTGCCGATCTCCGACGCTTCGGCCTTGAAGGATCGGCTCGCCGCCCTCATCCAAAGGGGCACGAGCTGCGTGGTCGCGGACCCGGCCCTCGCCCCGGCCGCCGTGGAGGCGGCGGGGAAGGGGCCGGGCCCTGCGCGCGCGGAGCCTTCCCCGGAGCCGGAGGACCGATGAGCGAGCGACGCCGACGCGAACCCCACGCCCGCCCCACGCTGAGCGAGATCGCCGAGCTCGTGGGCGGCGACGACCCCGTCAGGCACCTGCGCATCCTCAAGACGGGTGCGACCTTCGCCGAGATCGAGCAGGCGCTCGCTTGGGCGAGCGGCGCGGGCGACGTGCTGGGCGAGGAGGAGCGGCCGCTCTCGGGGCGGGTCGCCGCCGTGTACGAGATCCTCACCGAAGACGCCGAACTCGACTGACCGACACACCTTTTTCCGGAGAGGACGTCATGCCGCGACGCAGGGTCTGGATCGTGGTGACCGACGGCGCCCGCGTGCGCCACTTCCGCGCCTGGTACGACCCGGACGGGGGCCACGTGATCCGTCCGGTCCGCGAGGAGGTCTACGATCCGGCGCGGCGCAAGGGCGAGGAGCTGCTGGCCGATCGCCCCGGGCGCACCCAGAACCGCTCCCACGACATGGGCCGCCACGCCATGGAGCCCGATACCGACCCCAAGCGGGTGGAGAAGGAGCGCTTCGCCCGCCATGTGGCCGAGGACCTGCGCGAGGCCTTCGTGGCCGGCGAGTTCAACGAGCTCGCGCTGGTGGCGGCGCCGAAGACGCTGGGGGATCTGCGCGCGGCCCTCGACGACCGGCTCCGCGGACTCGTGAAGGTCGAGGTGGCGAAGGACCTCACCACCCTCTCCGACACCGAGCTCGAGGCCGAGCTCAGGCCGCTGATCTGGCCGCAGCTCGCGGAGTGAAGCCGGTGCGCCCGCCGGATCCGCCGGCGGGCGCCGCGTCTGCGGGTTCCGGAAAACAAGGCGGCGGAGGGAGGACCCTCCGCCGAAGTCCGTTCCGCCTCGCGAACGACCCCGACCAGGGAGGCGGAACATGTCCGGGCCATCGAGCCGCCTGCAGCCGGGTTTCGGTGGCGGTGCGGCCGGCTGCAGTGCCGCCTCAATGCGCTCCCAGAAGAACCCGGATCCGCCGCGGCGGCATTGATCCAGATCAATTTCCCCGGCGGGGGCGGAGCGCCGGCGGTCCGCCCCCGGCGCGGCCTCAGTCCTCGATGTAGACGGCGTTCGGCTCCTGCGTGTCCTCGGGGCCGGTGACGATCACCGTCACCACCTGGCGCGGGCGGGTGAGCACGTAGGGGTTGGCGCCGTCCGGCGCATGCAGCGTCATCCCCTGTCCGGCGCGGATCTCCACATCACCCGCACCCGCCTTCTGGACCTTGAACCACACCGCCTCGACCCCGGGCGGCACGAGGCCGGCGGGGACCTCGAGGAAGGTGCGGCTGCCGTTCGCGACCCAGACGAGCTGGCCCACGTAGGTGACGGGGACGGCGAAGCCGCCGCTCGTGCGGTGGGTGGAGAGGAAGTGGTTCTCGTCGGCGTCGGGG
>BEIP01000244.1 GCA_002898955.1 bacterium HR39
CGGTGCGGCCGCCGCGGCGCGCGAAGGCGAGCAGCCGGCGCAGCAGCGGGACGTCCGCCGGATGGACCAGCTCCTCCGCCGGCCGGCCGGCGAGCTCCTCGGGCGCCCGGCCGCACAGGCGGCGCGTGACGCCGGTGGCGAAGACGATGCGGTCCCGTGCGTCCACTTCGGCGAAGACGTCCGCCGCGGCGAACATGAAGCCCAGCCAGCGGCCGGAAGACGCCCTGGATGACGGCGTGCCGTGCGTCGCTCCCGCGGGCCGCGGCGCAGTCTGCCGCGGCCGGGCTAACGGAAGGTTGACGGCCCGGGAGCGGACGCGGCCGGAGCTGCAGCCGAGGGTGCGTTGCCCGCGTGCGCCCGCCGCCCCATCATTCGCGCGCCATGGAGACCGTGCGGCGACGACCGAAGCAGCACGAACGCGAGGAGGCCCTGCGCCTGCGAGGCTGGTGGCGGCAGGAGGGGGAGGTGCGGCGCTGCGCCTGGCCCGGCTGCGGGGAGGAGGGGCGCTATCCGGCGCCGCGCTCGCGCGAGCGGCTGCGCGACTACGTCTGGTTCTGCCTCCGCCACGTGCGCGAGTACAACGCCCGCTGGGACTACTTCGCCGGCATGAGCGCGGCGGAGATCGACGCCCACCGCCACGCCGACTTCACCTGGCACCGCCCCACCTGGCGCTTCGGTACCGGGCCGGCCTGGAACCCCTTCCGCATGCGCTTCGAGGACGTGCATCGCCTCTTCGAGGAAGCGGCCTTCGAGCGCGCCCGCGAGCGGGCCAGGATGCGCACCGGGGGGCGGCTCGCCGAGGCCATGGAGGTCCTCGGGCTGGAGCCCGGCTTCGACCTCGCCACCCTGCGGCGGCGCTACCGCGAGCTGGTCAAGCGCCACCACCCGGACCTCAACGGCGGCTCGCGCGAGGCGGAGGAGCGGTTGAAGCGCATCAACGAGGCCTATAGTTATCTCGTGGCCCATCTCGGCCTCGTCGCGGGCGACCGCCCGCGGCGCTCCTGATCGGACCGCGAGCACAGGGGTCCCGGCTTGACGACGTTCGTGCACGACGAACACGACTACCCCCTCGGGCTGCCGCCCGAGCCCGACACCCCGGTCGACGTGCGCAAGACCTTCGGCATCGACGTCGACCTGCAGGTCAGAGGTTTCTCGAAGCGGACGGACTACGTCCCCGATCTCGATCCGAGCTACCGCTTCGACCGGGACACGACGCTGGCGATCCTCGCCGGCTTCATGTACAACCGCCGGGTGCTGATCCAGGGCTACCACGGCACCGGCAAGTCCACCCACATCGAACAGGTGGCGGCGCGGCTCAACTGGCCGTGCATCCGCGTCAATCTCGACAGCCACATCAGCCGCATCGACCTCGTCGGCAAGGATGCCATCGTCCTGCGCGAGGGCAAGCAGGTCACCGAATACCGCGAGGGCATCCTGCCCTGGTCGGTGCAGCGGCCGGTGGCGCTGGTGTTCGACGAATACGACGCGGGCCGGCCCGACGTCATGTTCGTCATCCAGCGGGTGCTGGAGGCGCAGGGGCGCATGACCCTGCTCGACCAGAACCGGGTCATCCGGCCCCATCCCAGCTTCCGCCTCTTCGCCACCGCCAACACGGTGGGCCTCGGCGATCCCAGCGGCCTCTACCACGGCATCCAGCAGATCAACCAGGCGCAGATGGACCGCTGGAGCATCGTTGTGCAGCTCAACTACCTTCCCCACGAGGCCGAGTGCGGGATCGTGCTGGCCAAGGTGCCGGAGTACGACACGCCGGAAGGCCGCCGGACGGTCTCGCGCATGGTGGAGGTGGCGGCGCTCACCCGCCGCGGCTTCATGAACGGCGACATCTCCAGCGTCATGTCGCCGCGCACGGTGATCACCTGGGCGGAGAACGCCCGCATCTTCGGCGACGTGGGCCTCGCCTTCCGCCTCACCTTCCTCAACAAGTGCGACGAGGCGGAGCGCCACATCGTCGCCGAATACTACCAGCGCTGCTTCGGCGAGGACCTGCCCGAGTCGGCCGCGCTGACCGTGCTCGCCTGAGGCCATGCGCAACGACCGGCGCGATCCGCCCACGGCACGCGAGCGCGAGGAGAGGCTGGAGCGCTTCGAGCGCGCGGTGGGAGCGGCGCTGCGGGCGCTCGGCGGGCGCAACGACGTGCAGGTGCTGCTGCGCCGCGGCCACGCCCGCCGCGAGGACGGCGCCGCCCGCACCGTCCACATCCCGCCGCCCCGCCAGGACTTCCCGCCCTTCGAGGTGGCGCGGGTGCGCGGCGAGGCCGACCGGCTGGCGCTGCGGCTGCGCTTCCACGATCCCGTCCTCCACGGCCGGCTGCGACCCTCCGGCGAGATCGCCGCCCACGTCTTCGAGAGCCTCGAGCAGATCCGGGTCGAGGCGCTGGGAAGCCGGCGCTGGGCGGGGGTGCGGGAGAACCTCGAGACCCTCCACCGGCTGCGCCAGGGAACGCTGCTGGCCGAGCAGCAGGACGTGGCGCTGGCGGCGGTGATCGACCTGTTCGTGCGCGAGCGGCTGCTCGGCTTCGAGCCCTCCGCCGCCCAGAAGCTGCAGCTCGAGGGCTGGCGGGAGTGGCTGGAACGCCACGTGGCCCCCGTCCTGCCCGGGCTCGCCGGGGACCTCGAGAGCCAGGAGGCCTTCGCCCGGCGGGTGCGCGAGCTGCTGGTGCGGCTGGGGCTCGCCGACGAGCTGGACGAACCGCCGCCGGAGGACGCGCCCGAGCAGCAGCCCGATCAGCGCGAGGAGCCGGCCCCGCGGCAGGTGGGCGGGGCGCAGCAGGCCGATGCCGGCGAGGAGTCGCAGGAGGAGCCGGGGCGCGAGGAGGAGCGCGGCGAACAGCAGGCCGGAGCACAGGAATCGGCCGAAGCCGAGGCCGCGAAGACGGGCGAGAGCCTGCCCGGTGGCGAGGAGCGGCAGGACGAATCGCCCGCCGACCGGCCGCGCTACATCCCGCCGGGCGGCGAGGCGCTGGCATACCGCGTCTTCACCACCGAGTTCGACGCGGAGGTGATGGCCGAGGAGCTGTGCGGGCCGAGCGAGCTCGCGCGCCTGCGCGCCCAGCTCGACTCCTACCTCTCGCGCTACCAGGGCATGATCGGCCGCATGGCCAACCGGCTGCAGCGGCTGCTCCTGGCCCAGCAGCAGCGCGGCTGGGAGTTCGACCTCGAGGAGGGCATCCTCGACGCTTCGCGGCTCGCCCGGGTGATCGTCAATCCCGCGACGCCGCTCTCCTTCAAGCAGGAGAAGCAGGCGGAGTTCCGGGACACCGTGGTCACCCTGCTGATCGACAACTCCGGCTCCATGCGCGGGCGGCCCATCGCGGTGGCGGCGATGAGCGCCGAGATCCTCGCCCGCACGCTGGAGCGCTGCGGGGTGAAGGTGGAGATCCTCGGCTTCACCACCCGGGCGTGGAAGGGCGGGCGTTCGCGCGAAAAATGGCTGGCCATGGGCAAGCCGGCCAATCCGGGCCGCCTCAACGACCTGCTGCACATCGTCTACAAGCCGGCGGACGCCTCCTGGCGGCGGGCGCGGCGCTCCCTCGGGTTGATGCTGCGCGAGGGGCTGCTCAAGGAGAACATCGACGGCGAGGCCATCCTCTGGGCGCACCACCGGCTCCTGCAGCGGCCCGAGGCGCGGCGCATTCTCATGGTGATCTCCGACGGCGCGCCGGTGGACGACAGCACGCTCTCCGCCAATCCCGGCAATTTCCTCGACCGGCACCTGCGCGAGGTCATCGACTGGATCGAGCGCCATTCGGACGTGGAGCTGCTGGCCATCGGCATCGGCC
>BEIP01000245.1 GCA_002898955.1 bacterium HR39
CGGGCTGGTGGCCAGCACCCCGCCGCGGCAGTAGTCGAAGCCCAGTTCGGCGAGCCGCCGGGTCATGCGCTCGGCGAGCTCCACGAACCAGGAGTCCACGGCGGTGTGCTCCGAGTCGGGATAGTCGGCGATGACGAAGCCGTTGTCCTGGTCGGGGAACAGCAGGCTCTCGCCGCGCCCGCCCGAGCCCATGACGATGCAGCAGAAGGGAACCGGCGGCCGTCCCCAACCCTGCTCCGCCATCTCCGCGAGGCACAGCCGCAGCACCCGGCGGTAGAGGTCGACGTTGATGTCCGAGACCAGCGCCTGGATCTCCGGAGCCGGGACCCGCTCGCCGAGCAGGCGCTCGGCCACGTCCACCTGGGCCTGCTTGACCAGCTTCAGCCCCTCGAAGGTCTCCTCGTGGGCGAGGCGGTCGATGTCCTCGACGATCGGCCCGGCCGCCACGGCGAGGGCCTCGTGGAGATAGAGCATGCCGACGAGCCGGCCGGCCCCGTCCACCACCGGCATGTGCCGCAGCCGTTTCTTCCGCATGAAGCCGACGGCGCGGTAGAGCAGGTCGTCGGCGCGGATGGTCAGCACCGGGCTGGTGGCGAAGCGCTCCACCGGCCGGTCGCCGATGCGGCGGGTGGCGATGCGGCGCACGATGTCCTGTTCGGTGAGGATGCCGAGGATGTGCCCCGCCGCATCCGCCACCACCGCCGCCGAGGCCTTCGCCTCGACGATGCGCGCAACCGTCTCCGCCGCCGTGGTCCCCGGGCGCACCACCACCGGTGGCGGCGCCATGTGATCGCGCACCACCCGGCGGAAGACGTCGGTCTGGCTGCTCGGCACGGCCCCCCTGCTCCCGGCTGCCGGGGGGAGTATGGCCGCAGCGGCGCCGCGCGCCCAGAGGTCAGCCGCGCGGACGGGCAAGGGCCTGCCGGACCCCCATGTGGTCGCCCCGCAACAGCGTGGCGCGAGGGCGGCGCGGCGGCGGTGCGGACCCTTGCGGGTTCCCGGAGGCCCCCCGATAAATCCGTGCGCGAGCGGAGGGTCGGTGGGCGGCCCTTCCGGCGGTGCGGCGGAACGACCCGCACGAGACGTCTTCCGGACGCAACGGAGGAGAGACGGAGATGACGAGGAAGCTGCTTCTGGGCACCACCGCCCTCGCGGGTCTGGGTGCCCTGATCGCGGTGACGCCGGCCTCGGCCATCGAGACCTCGGTCGGCGGCTACGCCCGCTGGGGTGTCGTGTTCGGCGAGGTTGACACGGTGACGGGCAATCCGAAGGCGCGGAACTTCTACTTCCGCGAGGAGTTCGAGGTCCACGTCAACGCCAAGGGCAAGGACGACGCCACCGGGACCGAGTACGGCGTGCAGGTGCAGCTGGAGACCGACCGCGGATCCGACGACATCAAAGTCGACGAGCAGTGGATCTGGCTCAAGGGCAACTGGGGTGAGGTGCGCCTCGGCAACGAGGACGGCGCCGCGGATCTCATGAAGATCACCGCCGGCAGCATCGCCGCGGGCACCGGCGGCATCGACGGCTGGTTCAATGTGGTGGCTCCCGTCGGCATCCACCTGCTGAACAGCTCGGACGCCTCGAAGATCGTCTACTTCACGCCGAACATCTCCGGCTTCGAGGCCGGCATCAGCTTCACGCCGGATTCCGGCCAGTTCGGCGCAGATCTGCCGCGGCACAACGACGGCCACTACGAAAACTGGATCGAGGCCGGCGCCGCCTACACGGCGGACATGGGTGGCGCAAAGTTCCGCGTCGGCGGCCAGTTCTCGCGGGCCGACCACGAGGTGAACGGCTTCCTCGACTTCACCGGCTACAGTCTCGGTGCTCAGGTGGAGGTCTCCGGCATCAAGGTCGCCGGTTCGTGGGCGCGCAACTCCTTCGACAATCCGAATGACAACACCCGCTGGACGCTGGGTGTCGGCGCAGCGCTCGGCCCGGCCAACGTGTCGATCACCGGCGTGAAGGAGTTCAACGACAACAGTTCGTCGGATCCGCGCAACATCGTGCTGTCGGGTGATGTCACCCTGCTGCCCGGCGTGGCCCTGCAGGGCGACGTGGCATTCTGGGATCTGGACACGGGCGGCAACGACAACGGCGTGACCGGCGTGCTGGTCGTGCGCGTCGGGATGTGAACAGCATCCGCACGCCGCATGCAGGGGCGGCGGGCCGTCGGGCCCGCCGTTTCCCTTTCCGGCCGTTGACGGCGGCCGCGTGTGGCCCTAAGTCGGCGGCCGGTTGCGCGATCCCGTCCGGCGGGATCGTTCCGTTTCCGACCACCAGCGGGACATCGGAGCCATGTCGCGACGCTGCCCGGTCACCGGCAAGGGCGTGCAGGTCGGCCACCACGTCAGCCACTCCAACATCAAGACCAGTCGCCGCTTCCTGCCCAACCTGCAGGAGCGTCACCTGTTCAGCGAGACCCTCGGGCGGCGCATCCGCCTGCGCCTGTCGGTCGAGGGACTGCGCACCATCGACAAGTACGGCGGACTGGACGCTTGGCTTCTGAAGACGCCGCCGAAGAAGCTGCCGCGCGATCTGCGCCACCTGCGCGAGCGCATCGAGGCGGCGAAGGCCCGCGCCGCGGAAGCGCCGGCTGGCTGACGGGCGTGACGGGCCGTCCGCTCCCCTGGACGGGCCCCTTCCAGGACCTGCTCGGCTACGCCGGGCGGGTGGAGGCCGACGGCGCGGTGGTCCTGGAGCTCGACGTCGGCGAACGCCACGTCAACCAGTACGGCGTGGCGCACGGCGGCATCACCCTGACCCTGCTGGATGCCGCCGGCGGTCTCGCCGCGCTGGTGGCGGCGGACGCGCCGGAGCGGGTCGCCACCATCTCCATGGCCACCAACTTCGTGCGCGGCGTGATGCCCGGCCGGGTGCGGGCCGTGGGCCGGGTCGAGCACATGGGCGGCACGGTGGCCCACACCCGCATGGAGCTGTTCGACGCCGGGGGGCGTCTGCTCGCCGAAGCACAGGGCGCCTATCGCCTGTTCCGCCGGAGGGATGCCGGCGACGGCGGCTCGCCGGCGCCGTAGGCCCATCCGTCGTTGCGTCCGCAGCAGCGCGCGGGTCGACCGGTCACGGATCCACGCTCGCGCACGAGGACGCTCCCGCAGGGGCCGGGTGCGACGCCGGAGCGGCTTCAGAGTCCATCTGGAGGGGGCGGCATGGCTCCTCCGTGCCTCGCCGCGCCTGCGCCGGCCTTCTCCTCACGTCGACCCGGCGCCGCCCGGCCGTACCGTCGGCGGTCGCTGGATCGGTCCGGGCGGCCATGGCAGGATGGGCCCCGCGAACCCTGCCCGAGAGGGGAGTTCGCGACGTCCGCTGATGCGACGCATCATGCCGCGCGTCACGTCACGGCGGCACCACGGCGGAGACTGCATGGCGGGGGAATGTGGTGCCCAGGGACGGATTCGAACCGCCGACACGGGGATTTTCAGTCCCCTGCTCTACCAACTGAGCTACCTGGGCTCCCGGCGAGGCGTGTTATAGGGACCGCCCCCGCCGCTGTCCAGACGCCGGCCGCCCCCGCGGCGCATCTCCGGCGCCGGTCCCGGTCCGCTTTCGTGCGGGCCGGTCCTCAGCCGCGCTCGGCCGCCGCCACCTCGCGGGCCAGGTCCTCGACCGCGTGACCGAGCGCCAGCAGCCGCTCCTCCGAGAGCTCGGCCCCCGCCGCCATCGCCGCGCGCCAGTCGTCGCGCACCACCTGCGCCCGCGCCCGCAGCTCGGAAAGGCGCCGCTCGTCCAGCCGGCCCGCGAGCGCGGCGATGCGCGCATCCAGAACG
>BEIP01000246.1 GCA_002898955.1 bacterium HR39
GGGGAATTCGGTGTACCTGCGGGCGTACGAGGACTGGTACCTTCACACGCTCAAGATCACCGAGGCGCCGCAGGCCGGGCTCGGTCATGTCGCCTGGCGCACCAGCTCGCGCGCGGCCCTCGAGCGGCGGGTGAAGGCGCTGGAGGCGAGCGGGCTCGGCGAGGGCTGGCACGACGGCGATCTCGGCCACGGTCCCGCCTACCGCTTCCGCACGCCCGACGGCCACCCGATGGAGCTGCTGTGGGAGGTGGAGTACGCGGAGATCCCCGAGGAGAAGCGTTCGCCGCTGCTCAATCGTCCGCAGAAGCGGCCGCTGCGGGGCGTTCCGGTCCGTCGCCTCGACCACGTCAACCTGCTGTGCAGCGACGTGACGAAGAACAAGGACTTCATGATGGAGGTGCTCGGCTTCCGTCTGCGCGAGCACATCGTTCTCAACGACGGATCCGAGGCGGGGGCGTGGATCAGCGTCAGCCCGCTCGTGCACGAGGTTGCCTTCATGCGGGACGCCACCGGTGCGCGCGGGCGGCTGCACCACGTCTGCTACTGGTACGGCTATCCCCAGAACCTGTGCGATCTCGCCGACGTCTTCCGCGAGGAAGGGATCGTCATCGAGGCCGGCCCGGGCAAGCACGGCATCAGCCAGGCCATGTTCATGTACGTCTACGAGCCGGGCGGCAACCGGGTCGAACTGTTCGGCGATCCCGGCTATCTGATCTTCGATCCCGACTGGAAGCCCATCCGCTGGACCGAGGACACGCTGGCCGCCGGCATCGTCTGGTACGGCGGCAGCCTGCCGGCGGAGTTCTTCCGGTACGGTACGCCCGTGGTCAGCGGGGCCGAGGCGAAGGCGGCCGAGTGAGAGCAGTCCTCCCGTCGCGCCGGGCCGGGACCGGGCGGTCCCGGCCCGGCGTCTTCGAAAGGCCGTCTGCCGTAGGGATCGGCCGGCGAGAGGTTCGTAGAGTTCGAACGGTTCGAAGGAGCGGCGCTCCGTCGCTCTTGTGATCTCTTCTGCTCACCCCAACTGTTCCCGCGGTGGCGGCCGCCACCGACGATCCGCCGTGACAGGAAGCAGGAGAGAGGCGTGAGATGAGCGGCGTGGTGCGTGTGGGAGACGCCTTCCCGAAGTTCGAACTTCCGGCCTACTTCCCGGCCGAGAAGCGGGACGGTGTCCTGAAGCTCGAGGATGTCACCGGTGCAGGGAAGTGGCTGGTGATGGTGTACTATCCGGCCGACTTCACCTTCGTCTGTCCGACCGAGCTCGCCGACTACGCACGTCTCTACGACGGCTTCCGCGGGCAGGAGGCGGAGGTGGTCGGCGTCTCCACCGACACCGTCTTCACCCACAAGGCGTGGCTGGAGACGGAGAAGCTGCTGCGCGACGTGCGCTATCCGCTCGCGGCCGACCACACCGGTACCCTCGCCCGCCAGCTCGGCATCTACAACGAGGAGGACGGCACGACGCTGCGCGGCACCTTCGTGGTCGACCCCGACGGCGTGCTGCGGGCGGTGGAGATCACTTGGTACGACGTGGGCCGCAACGCCGCCGAGACCCTGCGCCAGCTCGAAGCGTTCCGTTACGTGCGCGCGCATCCCGGCGTCGCCTGCCCGGCCGGCTGGCAGCCCGGCTCCAGGGTGCTGCGCCCGAGCATCGACATCGCCGGCCACGTGGCGGAGGCGCTGGAGGGCTGAATCCCCGGACCTCATCCCCGTCCGTCGCGCAAGCCCGGCCGGCCGGCCGGGCTTTCCGCTTCCGCAGGCCGGCGCGACGCGCTCCGGCCGCGCGTGCCACGAAGCCCCTCCACGCCCCGCCGGAGTGCTGCCACGCCGCCGCGTCCATCCGACCGCCCTCGCCCCGCCCGACGCGCTCGCGGTGACGTTCGGCCGGCAGGTGCCGGCCGCTCCGCGACCGTCGTCGGCCGGCCCGTCGCATCGCGGGCCGGGCGTCGGGGCACGCGCGAAGCGCCGCCTCGACCGCCACCGGATCGCGCTCGCCGGCGATGCGGTCGAAGGTGGCCGGATCGAGGTCGGTCCCGGCGGCGTTCGGGGCTTCGCGTGCGAGGTCCCAGCGCTCGCAGCGAGGCGGGCCGGCGGAAGGGGACCGGCGGCCGTGCGAACACCGCCCGGCCCTCCGCCGTCACCCGAACCGCCCGCCGGGCGGCGTCGCCGAGGTCGATCCGGATCCCGCGACCCCCGGGATGGGCGACCCGCAGCTGCACCTCGCCGGGTTCGCCCGCGCACACGGCCTTCGCCGCGGGGGTGTCGATCACCGTGCGCAGCGCTCCGGCCGGCCGCGAGACGTGGCCTGGTGGTGCACCGGAACGACGGCGGGCCGGTGGCCGTGGAGCGGCCAACGCAGTGGCTGGAGGTCTACCGGCGCATCATGGGGGCGACGGAGCCGGAGCAGCGCGCGGCCGTGGCGGAGACGAACCTCGACACCCTCCGGTCGCTCGCCGAACTGGCGCAGGCGAAGGCACCGCCGCAGATCGCCGCGCAGTTCGCGGCCGAGCTGGAGGCCGCGGAGGCGCTGCTCGGTGCCGGCGACGAGGAGGCAGCGGCATGAAAGGACAGGATCGCGAACGGTTCATGTCGGTCCGCGAGGTGGCCGAGATGCTGGGCGTGAGCGTCGCGACCGTGTGGCGGCACGCGCGCTCGGGTGCGCTGCCCCGGCCCGTCTACGTCCTGCCGCGCCTGCCCCGCTGGCGCTATTCGGAGCTGGCCGAGCCGGTCTCGTCCGCCCCGCGGACGGCGGACGTGCAGGACGCGGCCCACTCCTCCATGAGGGCGGGCCGGGTTCTCGCCCTCCCGCCAGCCGCGCACCTTGACATGGTCCGGCACCCGCTCGATGCGCTGGTGCACCCGCACCGCCGTCTCGGGCTTCTCCGCCCGGAACGGCTCCAGCACCCGCAGCACCGCCTCGGTGTCCACCGCTCCCACGGGGGTGTCCACCGCCCCGACGGGCACGTCCCCGATCACCGGATGGACGCAGGTGGCCAGCGTGTCGACCCACTGCTGGCGGTGCCTGGCGTTGCGGTACTGGCGGAGCATCCCGGAGAGGAACGCCTCGGCGGCCTCGCGGAAGGTGACGCCGCCGGCCCGCTTCTGCCGCCCGACCCGAGGGTCCAGCCCGCGCCGCACCATGCCCCTCGTCTCCGCCGCCACCTCGCGGGCGGCGGCCAGCGACAGGCCGGCGCGGCTGTCCGGGTCGTAGGGGCCGATCCCGAGCTCGCGCTGGCGGCCGCCGTGCATGTAGCGGAACACCCGGTAGGCCGAGCCGGTCTTGCGGATCACCGGCACGAGGTTGCCGCCGTCGTAGAGCCACTGCGGGCGCCTCTCGGCGAGAGCGGCGCGGATGCGCGCGACGGTGAGCTGGCTGCGTTCGACTCCCATACTGTCCGCCCAACTCCGCGCCGTCCCCCAATCGGCGCGAGCTGGTCTGCCACGCCGTGCGGCACCCCGCAGGGGCCGTCGCTCGGGGAACCTCGACAATCCGGGGATCGCGCGGCGGCGGGCGGTGGCGGGAGACGGGCTTCTGGCGGATGGGGTGGGATTCGAACCCACGGGGCGGTCGCCCGCCCGGCGGTTTTCAAGACCGCTGCCTTAAACCACTCGGCCACCCATCCACGGGCGCCGAAATAGGAAATCGCGCTGCGGCCGTCACGGGCGGTGCCCCGGTCCGGCCGCGTCGGTCCGCCGTCTCGACGATCCCCGCCGTTTCTGCCAGAAGCCGGCCACGGACCGGACGGGAGGAACGGATTTGGGCGAGACCGTGAAATTCCTGCTCTC
>BEIP01000247.1 GCA_002898955.1 bacterium HR39
CTTCGACGCCTTCCGCTTCCTGCGCTGGCTTGAGGAGAGCGACGCCACCTGGACCACGGCGGTGCCCACCATGTACCAGGCCGTCCTGCCGCGGGCGCGTCGTCAGCCGGATGCCGCGCGCGGGCGGCTGCGCCTGCTGCGCTCCTCCTCCGCCTCGCTGCCGCCGCAGGTGATGCGCGAGCTCGAGGAGGTGTTCGCCGCGCCGGTGATCGAGGCCTACGGCATGACCGAAGCGGCCCACCAGATGACCAGCAATCCGCTGCCGCCCGGAGTGCGCAAGCCCGGAACGGTGGGCCTTCCCGCGGGCCCGCTGGTGCGGGTGGCCGATGCCGAAGGCCGCTTTCTGGAGACGGGCGCCGAGGGCGAGGTGGTGATCTCCGGCCCCAACGTGACGCCGGGTTACGTGAACGACCCCGGGGCCAACGCCGCCGCCTTCTTCGAGGCGGAGGGACGGCGCTGGTTCCGCACCGGCGACCTCGGCCGCTTCGACGAAGACGGCCATCTGACGCTGGTGGGCCGCATCAAGGAGATCATCAACCGCGGCGGCGAGAAGGTGGCGCCGCTCGAGGTCGACAACGTGCTGATGGAACACCCCGCCGTGCGGCAGGTGGTGACCTTCGCCCTGCCCCATCCCGTCCTCGGCGAGGAGGTGGCGGCGGCGGTGGTGCTGGAGGAAGGGGCCGAGGTGAGCGAGGGCGAGCTTCGCGCCTTCGCCGCCGGGCGGCTCGCGGACTTCAAGGTGCCGCGCAGGATCGTCTTCGTTCCCGAGATCCCCAAGGGGCCGACCGGCAAGCTGCAGCGGATCGGCCTCGCGCAGCGGCTGGGCCTGGCATGAGCAGGATCTGCGTCTTCGGTGCGGGGGCCATCGGCGGGCTGATCGGCGGCAAGCTGATCCGCGCCCAGGCGGGCGAGGTGTCGCTCGTTGCGCGCGGCGCCCACCTCGAGGCCATGCGCGAGCGGGGCCTCACCGTGGCCGCCACCTTCGACGAGACCGAGCACTTCACCGTGCCGGTGCGTGCCACCGACGATCCGCGCGAGCTGGGCCTGCAGGACTACGTCCTGCTCGCCGTCAAGGCCCATGCGGTGCCGAAGATCCTCGACGCCCTGGAGCCGCTGCTCGGGCCGGAGACGGCCGTGGTGACGCTCCAGAACGGCATCCCCTGGTGGTACTTCCACGGCATCGACTCGCCCTTCGCCGGGCGGACCATCGAGAGCGTCGATCCCGGCGGGGTGATCTGGAAGCGCATCGGGCCGGAGCGGGCCATCGGCTGCGTGGTCTATCCCGCGGCCGAGGTGAGCGAGCCCGGGGTGATCACCTGGATCGAGGGGGACCGCCTGCCGTTGGGCGAGCCCGACGGCTCGCGCAGCGAGCGGGTGCGGCGGCTCTCGCAGCTCCTCGTCGAGGCCGGCTTCAAGGCGCCGGTGCGGCCCGACATCCGCAGCGAGATCTGGATCAAGCTGTGGGGCAATCTCGCCTTCAACCCGCTCAGCGTGCTGACCTGCGCCACCCTCGACGTGCTGGCCACCGATCCCGGCACCCGCGCGGTGGCACGCGCCATGATGGAAGAGGCGCGGGTCATCGGCGAGCGGCTCGGGGTGCGCTTCGTGCTGGACGTGGATCGGCGCATCGAGGGCGCCGCCCAGGTGGGCCCGCACAAGACCTCGATGCTGCAGGACCTCGAGCGCGGCCGGCCCCTCGAGATCGACGCCATCCTGGGGGCGGTGCGCGAGCTGGGCGAATGGGTGGAGGCCCCCTGCCCCACCATCGACGTGGTGCTGGCCCTGACCCGCCTGCGCGCGCGGGTGGCCGGGCTCTATCCATGACCGCCGCCGGAGCCCGCCTCAGGCGTGCGTGCCGGTAAGCTGGGCGGCCGGCACGAAGCCGTCCCGCGTCTCGATGCCGGCGAAGGAGGCCGGCTCCTCGGCGAAGCCCCGCACGATGAGCGCGTGGTCGCTGCCGGCGAACACCCACAGGTCGTCGCCGGCCAGAAAGCCCGAGAGCAGGTCGGCCGGCGCGTCGGGCACCACGACGCGGTTCACGCCCTCGGCATCGTCGAGGATGTCGGTGCCGGCGTCGGACAGCCGCACGATCGCCACGTCGTCGCCGGGACCGCCCCGCAGAAGATCGTTGCCGTCGCCGCCGATCAGCAGGTCGTCGCCGCCACCGCCGTCGAGATCGTCGTTGCCGGGGCCACCCTCCAGGAGATCCGCGAAGGGGCCGCCGCGCAGCACGTCGTTCCCGTCGCCGCCGGCGAGACGTCCCGGTCCCTCCTGCGGGCCCCAGAGGATGTCGTCGGAGATGCCGCCCGAGACCTGCGGCAGGTCCATGAAGGGCGCCAGCAGATCGCCCACCGCACCTGTGGCGTCCGTCTCCCCGCCCACCGTGTCGGCGCCGGGATCGACCGGCTGCGTCGGCGTTCCCGCCGTGGCGTCGCCAGGATCGGCGGTCACGGTCGCCGGATCGTGCACCCCGCCGGGTCCGGCCGGCCCCTCCTCCGCGCCGTCACCGCTGACGACGTCGCTCTCTCCCGGGTCGGCGAGGAGATCGCCGATGGCGCTACCGGTCGCCGCCCCCGACGATAGCGGATCCCCGTCCGCCGGCGGAAGCTCCCCGTGGGACGGAGGACCGTCGTCCGCACCACCGTCGGAGGCCGCGTCCGGGGTGGGCGGGGGCAGGTCGCCCTCGACGGTGAAGCGTCCGGGATCGGAGGCCGCCCGCAGCACCCGCGCGATCAGCGTGTCACCATGGCGCAGCAGCAGGTCCTCGCCCTCGGGGACGAGAGACAGCTCGCCGGTCGCGGCACCGTGCACCCGCAGCACCTCCCGGCCTGCATCGTCGGAGATCCAGTCCGGCCCGTCCTCGGCGAGACCGAGCAGGTAGACGTCGTCGCCGACACCGCCGTGGAGCCAGTCCCCGCCCGGCCCGCCATCCAGCAGGTCGTCCCCCTCTCCGCCCCACAGGACGTCGTCGCCCTCGCCGCCGTAGAGCGCATCGTTCCCGGCGCCGCCGTGGAGCGTGTCGTCGCCGCCGCGGCCCTCCAGGACGTCGTCCCCGCCCATGCCGTGGAGGAGGTTGGCCGCATCGCTGCCGACGATCCGCTCGGCCGCCGGACCGCCCACCGCGGCGTGCGGTGCCGGATCGGCGATCACCAGCTCCTCGATGCCCGGCAGCCGGCGGGTGAAGGCGTGGACGCCGGCGGGGAGCGCCGCGCTCACATCCGCCCCGAGCAGGAAGGTCACGGCACCGCCGGGCGCCTGCCCGCCGTAGAGCCGGGCCACCCGCTCCGCGAAGCCGGGATGGACGGTCACCGCATCGTGGCCGCCGCTCTCCGTGCCGCTCTCCACCACCACGTCGAGCAGGTCGTCGAGACCGAAGGCGTCGTCGCCTGGCCCGCCGTGGAGGACGTCCGAGCCGGAGCCGCCGTCCAGCACGTCCGGGCCCTCGTCGCCGAAGGCGAGATCGTCTCCGGCTCCGCCCTCCAGGCGGTCGTCGCCGGGGCCCCCCTCGAGCCGGTCGTTCCCCGCATCGCCGGCCAGCACGTCGTTCCCGCCATCGCCGGCCAGCACGTCGTTGCCCTCGCCGCCCGAGACGTGATCCGCCCCCTCGCCTCCGTAGAGGACGTCGTCCCCGCCGGCGCCGTCGATGACGTCGTCGCCGCCGTGGCCGGCGATGGTGTCCGCCCGGTCGCTGCCGACGACCACGTCGTCGCCCTCGCCGCCGCTCACCGCACCACCCACGGGCGGTCCCGACCCGTCGGCGTCGGTGGGAGCG